>DASVGM010000680.1:0-7529 GCA_036379555.1 Pirellulales bacterium
TACGCTGATGAAGGAAGAGTTTCTAGCCGGCGTCGAGCAAGAGAAATCGTACTACTCGTTCGATCGGGGCGAAGTCCATTTTGTGCTGCTCGATTCATGTTTTCGCGGCGACGGCCGGCCCTATGGACGCAAGAACTCTCATTGGACCGACGCCAACCTGCCGGCCGCGGAACTGGAGTGGCTGGCGGCCGATTTGCGGGCCAGTGACAAGCTGGCGATCGTCTTCGCCCATCAGCGGCTTGACGTGAGCGACAATCACGGCGTGAAGAACAGCCCCGCCGTACGAAAGATTCTTGAGGAATCCGGACGGGTGTTGGCCGTCTTTCAAGGGCACAGCCATCGCAATGATCTGAAAGAGATCGGCGGCATTCATTACTGCACGCTGGTGGCGATGGTGGAAGGCACGAGCGCGGAAAACAACGGCTATTCGCTGCTGGAGATCGCGCCGGGCGGCGGCATCCGCCTCACCGGCTTTCGCCGACAGCAGAGCCGGCGTTGGGATCGAGGGGGGTGATTGATGACGGGGTGACGACGGCTCTGCTGCTCTTGGGACTGGGCGTGCAACTTCACATATGCTGCCCCCGGCTGAAAATGAGGTCGGTGCGTCTCGTAATTCGGAATACCAAATTATTTTCGACCGATGAGCGAAGAACGACTGGACACACACGAATACGAAAGACCCCGCGATGCGAAGAACCGTTTCTCCTTATGATTGGTTTCGCCCCATTGGCATGCCGCTTTTTCTGCTGGCGCTCACCGCGTTTTGTGGCGCGGCGGAACCAAAGCCCGATAACAAACCAGCGCTCGTCGGCGTTTGGCAGGGCACGCTCAAAGTGCAGGCGATCGAGTTGCGTGTGGTGCTGCGCATTGCCGCCGATGGCGGCGGCTACAAAGCGACTCTCGACAGCCCCGACCAGGGCGCCAAGGGAATTCCGGTCAGTCGCGTCCTACTGGAGGGCGATGTCGTCAAGCTCGACTTGAAAGCGATCAATGCCTCGTTTGAAGGCAAGCTGGCGGACGACCGCCAGAGCATCTCAGGCAAGTGGAGCCAGGCGGGGACGCTGCCGCTTGAATTCAAGCGGCTGGACAAAGAACCCGACAACAACCGGCCGCAAGAACCGAAAAAACCGTACCCCTACGTCGCGGAAGAAGTCTCCTACAAGAACGCCGCCGCGAACATTACGCTGGCGGGCACGTTGACCTATCTCGCCACGGATACGCCCGCTCCGGCCGTGCTCTTGATTTCCGGTTCCGGGCCACAGGACCGCGATGAAAGCATCATGGGACACAAGCCGTTTCTCGTGCTGGCGGACTATCTGACGCGCCGCGGCATCGTCGTGCTGCGCGTCGATGATCGGGGCGTCGGCGGTTCGACCGGCGACACAATGGCGTCGACCACCCAGGACATGGCGAGCGACGCGCTCGCGGGCCTGGCCTTTCTCAAATCGCGCGGGCAGGTCAACGCCAGGCGGATCGGCCTGCTGGGCCACAGCGAAGGCGGCCTGGTGGCGCCGCTGGCCGCCGGTTCTCGCGACGATGTGGCCTTTATCGTCATGCTTGCCGGCACGGGCGTCACCGGAGAGGAAATCCTTCTTCGGCAAGGCGAGCTGATCGGCAAGGCGCAGGGAGCCGACGAGGCGGAGTTGGCCGGCAACCGCCGCTTGCAGCAGCGCATCGTACACGTCATTAAGACCACCGCCGATCCGGCCGCGGCGGAAAAACAGATTCGCGAGATCGCCGCCGAGGATCTCAAGGAAATTGCCGATGCCGACAAAAAAGAGGCCGCGGCCAAGGCGCTCGACGCGCAGATGAAGCTCATCCTGTCGCCGTGGTTCCGCTACTTCTTGACCTATGATCCGCGGCGGGCGCTCGTCAAAGTGAAATGCCCGGTGCTGGCGATCAACGGCGAAAGAGACTTGCAAGTCGATCCACGGCAAAATCTTCCCGCCATTGAAGCCGCCTTGAAATCGGGCGGCAACCCTGATTTTCAAGTGCGCGAGCTTAAGGGTCTGAATCATTTGTTTCAACACTGCCAAATCGGCTCGCCGGCTGAATATGGCAAGCTCAGCGAAACCTTCGCCCCTGAGGCGCTGGAGGTCATCGCCGACTGGATTTTGAGCAAGAGCGAGCGTCCTTGACGAAAGCAAAGAATACGACTTCGCATTGCGCCGTGTTGCCGCCGACACCCTCAGCGGTGCGAAACGTGGCAGCCTTGCTCCAATTTGGCAGTCTTGCTACCAATAAGGGTCATCGCGCGGCCGCTTGCGCGGCGGCGATGTCGAGGGCAAGCTGCCGTTTCAATTCGTCGCTGCCGCCAAAGGTCCGCACGTCTCTGAGGCGCGTTAAAAAATCGACCTCGATCAACTCGCCATAAACCGCGCCATGGAAGCCGATCAAGTGCGCCTCGACTTTCAGCTCCTGTTCGCCAAAGGTCGGATTGCCGCCCACGTTGATGGCCGCCGGCCAGCTTTGCCCGGCGACAAAAGCGCGGCCGCCATAGACGCCCGCCGCCGGCAGCAGCGTGTCAATGCCGGCCACGTTCGCGGTGGGAAAGCCAAGCCGAGCGCCGCGGCCCGCCCCGTGCGTCACAATGCCGCGAATACGATAGGGTTGCGTCAACAGACGGCGGGCGTCATCGACTTGCCCGGCGGCGACCTGCCGCCGGACGCGCGAACTGGAAACGATTTCTCCCCCGCGGACGACCGGCTCGACAATCTCCAAATCCATGCCGCTGGCGCGGGTCAATTCGGCCAGTACGTCGACGGTGCCCGTGCGGTCGCGGCCGAAACAGAAATTGGGGCCTTCGACCATGGCCCGCGCGGCCAATTGGTCTCGCACCATCCGCTGAAAAAACTCGCGGTCGGTCAAGGCCAGCAGCGCTTCGTCCGTGGGATAGGCGATGAGGCAATCCACGCCCAACTGCGCCAGCAACTGCGCTTTGCGATCGGTCCAGGTCAGCGGCCATGGCGCCCGCTCCGGCCGCAGCAGCCGCGCCGGGTGCGGATCGAAGGTGAAAACGACCGCGGGGCCGCCCACGTTCCGCGCCAGCGCGAGCAAACGCTCCACGAGTCGCGCGTGTCCCAAATGAACGCCGTCGAAGTTGCCGATGGTCAATGCCCCGCCGCGTATTTCGGCGGGCGCCGCGGCGAATTCCCTGAAAAGTTTCACGCGTCGATTATCCGGCCCGCCGCCCCAACGGTCAACCGTGTGCGCGGCGGGAGGAGTGTGATATAGTTGCGTATACCGCTTGTCACCTTTTGACCCGTCCGCATGGAAGAAAAACAGTATTATCTTTCGCCCGACCTGGCCCATCGCCTGGCGGCGATCGACGTGGGCACCAACAGCATCCGCCTGGTGGTGGCCGAGGCCCTGCGCGACCGCGATTATCGCATTCTCACCGAAGAAAAAGACACCGCTCGGCTGGGCAAAGACCTGGCGACCACCGGACGGCTGAATCCGGCGGCGGTCGAGCGATCGTTGGAAGCGCTGCGCCGCATGCGGCAAATCGCGGCGGGCTATCAGGTGCATGAACTGCGCGTCATCGGCACCTGCGCCCTGCGCGAAGCGGTCGATGGCCCCGATTTCTGCCAACGCGTCAAACGCGAGATGGACCTTACGATCGACGTCATTCCCGCCGAGCAGGAAGCCCATCTCGCTTTTTCCAGCGTGGCGCGGGCCTTCAATCTCGACGGCAAAAACGTGGCCGTGGCCGACATCGGCGGCGGCAGCACCGAAATCATTCTCGCTTCGGGCAGGGTCATTGAAGACGTGTACACAACGCCGCTCGGCGCCGTGCGCATGACCGACATGTACTCCGGCGGACAGGACAACGGCAATTGGGAAAACATGGTGGCCGGCATCGACCGCGAGTTGCGCCGGCACGTCAAGCGGCTGATGTTCTGGCCGCACCTGCTGATCGGTTCCGGCGGCACGTTCACCGCGCTGGCCGACATGATCATGGCCGCCAAAGGCCAGGCGGGCCTGCCCTTGCGAGGTTACGAAATCACCCATGCCGAGGTCGGCCACCTGCTCGATCGCCTGCGAAAACTGCCGCCCAAGGCGCGGCGCGGCCTGCCCGGCCTCAGCCCCGATCGTGCCGACATCATTCTGGCCGGCGTGGCCATTGTCGATGGCCTGATGCGGCGCTTCAAAGTGAACCGTTTGCAAGTGCATGACCGCGGCGTGCGCGACGGCTTGCTCTTGAGCATGCTCGATCAATCGTTCGGCCCGCGCGGCGACGACCCGCTCGATCAGGACGCGGTGCTCGAACGCTTCGCCATCAATTGCGGCGTCGAACTGAAGCACGCCCGGCAGGTCGCCAAACTGGCCGGACAGATCTTCGCGCAAGTGGCGGGCGAGACCGGTCTGAACGGCGCCGACGGCGCGTTGTTGCGCGCGGCCGCGCTGCTGCAGGACGTGGGCTACTTGATCGACTACGAAAAACATCACAAGCATAGTTATCACCTCATTCTTCACAGCCGGCTGGCCGGCTTTCAGCCGCATCAACTTGAGCTCATCGCCAACGTGGCGCGGTATCACCGCGGCAAAGAGCCTAAGAAAAAACACGACAACTTTCAGCGCTTGGGCGGCAAAGACCAGCAGCGCGTGCGTAAGTTGGCCGCCATCTTGCGCCTGGCCGGCGGCTTCGATCGCAGCAATACGCAACAGGTGCGCGACGTGGTCGTCTCGCTTACGCCGCAGGAAACCACGTTGCGCGCCGTCGCCAACGAACCGCCGGAAGTCGATCTCTGGGCCGCGCGCCGACGGGCGGAGCCTTTCGAGAAGGAGCTCGGCCGGCCGGCCGTGATTGAATGGCTGGACGCGACTCGCATGGCGTCGGGCAACGGCGCGCCGGCCGCCGCACCCCGTTGCGAGGCTGTTCAATAACATCTGGAGGATGGCCTTCCCAGGCCGTCCCGTCGAAAAAAACCTGGAGGATGGCCTTCCCAGGCCGTCCCGTCGAAACTGCCCGGTTATCGAGTACACACGTTTGAAACAAATCCTGAACTTTCCTTTCGGCGGCGACGGTTTTTTAGGCACACGGGCGTCGTTCATGCTCGACGTGGTGGTCGTGGCCATGGTCGGCGTACTGGCGCTATTGGCTCTCAGTCTCTGGCTGGTGCGTTATCGCCGCCGCTATCGGCTGCACCGATCGCTGCAATTGGCGCTGACCGCCGGGCTGCTGATTGTCGTCGGTCTGTTTGAAACCGAGATGCGGCTGCACGGTTGGCGAGCGCGCGCGGAGGCATCGCCCTTTTACGGCACCTGGGTCATGCCGGCGCTAGCCGTCCATCTGGCGTTCTCGATCAGCACCTGCGCCCTGTGGGCCGCGGTCATGGCGGCCGCGCTGCGCAACTTCGGCTGGCGACCGCTGCCGGGCCCGCACAGCTTGCGGCATCGTTTCTGGGGGCGGCTGGCGGCTCTCGACATGCTCGGCACCGCCGTCAGCGGCTGGCTGTTTTATTGGCTGGCCTTCGGCGCCGCCGGTTGATTCATCCATCGACATTCTATTGGCCGGCGTTTGGACGCGCGGCGAGTTGACGCGGTTCGCGCAGCGCCGGCAGAGTCGTTTCATCGCCGCGCTTCAGAATCTCGATACGTGTCTCACGATCGTCGGAGCGGGGCACGCAGGCCAGCACGTAGGACTCGCCGAGCACGCTTAGACGGTGGTTGCCCAGACAGACTTCCAACGCCGTGCCTTCATCGACGCCAAAGCCGATCAGGTCTGGATGCGCGCTGACCGTGCCCAGCAGACGGTTCAGGCGATTGCGCTGCAGGAAGTGCTGGTCGATCACGGAATCGGGCAGCAGGCCAAACCCGCTCGATTCCACCGCGCTGCCATGGCCGCCGGCAATCATCAAGGGCGACATCACCGCCGCTCCGGCCGAAACACCGCCCACCACTCCGCCACGGTCCAGCACGCGCTTGATTTCCTCCTCGATGCGCGTGCCCGAATAGGTGGCGGTGAGCCATACCTGATCGCCTCCGCCCAGCCAAACGCCGGTGGCGTTGGCCACGGCGCGCACGAAAGCCACCGTGTTCGCCAGTCGTGGCGAACGGGCGCTGATCAACTCGATTTGCCGAGCGCCGAGGCTTTCCCAAGGCTCTAAATAGGCCCGCGAAAGCTCGTCGTTGTCGCCGACATAGACGCCGGGAATCACGACGATGCGCGCCTCATCGCCGCCCGCCCTTTGGTAAAATCGCTCCCGCAACTCCACCGGCACCTCGCCGCCGCCGCAAATCAGCAACGTGCCGCCCTGCTCGGGGCCGACCGCCGGTTTCGCCGCCGCCGTCGTCTGCGTCCGCGCTTGCCCCAGCCACACGGACAGCCCCGCCGCCAAGAGCAGGCCGCCGCAGACGACTCCATACACCACGCTTTGCGGCTCTCGCCGGCGAGAGAAGCGCATCCAATCCATGACCATTCTCAGTTCCCGTTTCATCGCGACCCGCGGGCCGCGCCCTGTGTGCCCAGTGAAAAAACCAACGACGGCTTTCGGCCGCTCATAGCGATGTATCGAATATCTCGGCGTTCACCTCGCAAAAGAAGGGATTCAGTCATTACGCGCGTCTCAAGCCTATCATCTAATTTTATCGGGCATACCGGCCGGGCAAAAGCCGCACAAAACTCCACATCCGTTTGCATCCCCCCCCCCTCGAAATTCGACGGCAAGAGCGGCACTGGCTTCGGTTGCTTGCTGTTGACATGGAAACACGTCCCGTTGACAGAAATAAAAATCGCGTTCTCGGATCGGTTCCGCAAACGCTTGTGGTACTTAGGTTTGCGCCGGGCGCCGCGGCGAGGTGCAAAATACGCCGCAATGGTAAAAATGGGGGGGTGATGAGGGATTTGGGATTAAGGATTGGTGGAAAATGACCAGCGGAAAGGGAAGGGACGACCGAGCCATTATGTTCGTCCCTAGCGTGACTTCCGCTTGCGCCAGTTTGCATTTTGCAATTTGCATTTTTCCCGCCTCCCACTTCTTCCCTTCTACCGCGCGGCTGGCTTGGCGTGTTTCCGTGCGTTCCGCTTTCCGCCTCCGCTCTCCCGGATGATTCATTCGGCCCTCGCGAGGGCGACCCGTCTGCGTAGCAGAACTCGTGAGAGTTCTGGCCGTGAACCACAGCGGCGGTCAGACTTCTTACGAAGTCTGCTACGGAACGAAAGCCAGCGCTCGCTCGTCGCCGCCCGCGGCAGGATAGGTTCAAACAAGGGGCGGTCGAACGTGAAGCTGGGAATCGTTTCGGCCATCCTCCAGAAACCAACTCTTATGGGTTATGTTATATGCAAAAACCCCTTGTTTTCGCCGTCGGTGCAAATTTGCACCGACCGCGGCGGCCGACCGCCAGGGCGGCCGCACCGTAGCCCTCACGCTCCGCGTGAGGTAAGCGTGGCCGTGGCCTGCGCAAAAGGCCCGACTTTAACACGATAATGAGCTGCGATTTCATACCGGATTTGTTCCGCACCGCCACCGCCGGGCTTGTCCCGGTGGGAGCGCTGACTGACTGGCTAGAACGAACGTCCCCCGACA
>DASVGM010000681.1:0-9843 GCA_036379555.1 Pirellulales bacterium
TCGACCGCTGGCCCGCCGGAGGCGGGCCAGCGGTCGAGAAATGGGCGGGGGTTTTTATGGACCGGCGGATGTAGATTGCCAACGTGGAGTCTCCACCCGGCAAGCGGGTGGCATCATTTCGGGAACAAAAACCATCGGAAAAACGTCCTCAGAAACGACTCGCAAATACCATATATTGGCCAGGCTAGTATCACCCTCCGGTAGCGCCGACAGCCTCCATCCTGCCCGCGCGCGGTATAACCACGAACCTGAATGCGGCGCGTCTGCCAAATTGACGCGCTACGTACCCGGCGGTGTTGTATGCGACGGCTTTGCGCCCGGCTAAAATGGCGCTGATCGGCGATCAAGAAGCACGCCGGCCGATTTGCGCGGAATCTCGGGGCAATTTTTCGATGAGTGCAACCCCAAGGCAATATTGCAGGCAAATACATGCACCAGACCTGCCGCATTTGCGCCGCGACGCTCGTGCCCGCGCTTGAAGGCATCCTCGATGCGCTCACCGCGGAACGCTTTTCAGTGTACCGCTGCTCCCACTGCGGCATCGGTCAGACCGTGCCTGTGCCCGCTGATTTAGGCCGCTACTACGCCTCGTATTACGGCAATCGGCACGGGGTTTCCGCCACCTACTGCGTGAAGCGGCGATTACGGTTGCTGCATCAGTCCGCGAGGCCGCCCGGAAGGCTGCTGGATATCGGTTGCGGCGACGGAGCGTTTCTCGCGGGGGCGCAAAAAACGGGCTGGCAAACGGCTGGTACTGAGCTCAAGCCAGACGCCGCGCGGTCGCTGGGGCTCGATGTGCGATACGATCTTGAACAGTTCGCCGGCGGAGAACGATTTGATTGCGTCACACTCTGGCATAGCCTGGAACATCTGCGCGATCCACGAGCGATGTTATCGCGTATCAAGGAGATTCTGCGGCCAAATGGCGCTCTGCTGCTTGCCGTGCCCGACAACGGTGGATGGCAGGCGAAATTATTTGGCCGGCATTGGTTGCACCTTGACGTTCCGCGCCACTTGTTTCATTTTGATCGACGCTCGTTGGCCGGACTGCTTGAAAGTGCCGGGTTCATTGTCGAGCGCCAGTGGCATCAGGAATGGGAGTACGATTTGATCGGCTGGTCGCAGAGCGCCATGAACGCGATCGGCCTTAAGGCAAACGTCTTTTTTGATGTGCTTACCCGCAAATGCGCGCCTGATTCGGCGGCGAGACTAGCGCACCTTGGCCTGGGGGCGATGCTTACCGCCGCCGCGGCGCCGGCGGTCGCGGTTAGCTCTTCTTTGCGACGCGGCGGCACGTTAGTCATGCGGGCGCGGCGGCGCTGATGGCCGGAACATGCAGTGGAGCCGATGCGCCGGCTGACCGTCACACACACGCAACGACGGCACGCCGCCTTCGCCATCAGCGGCGAATTGAGGTTCGTCGCGCTTGACCGCGACTTCAAAAGCTTTGAATCGGCTGGCCTTAATGTTCAATTGTTCAAAATTCATCACCCGACGGGCGAGTAAGCGGCGTTTATGAGCCCCGCCTGCGCCAAACGGCTACGTTTGCTGCAGCCGGGCGGCGTGAAGCGTGTTCTTCAAGAGCATGGCCACCGTGAGCGGGCCGACGCCGCCGGGTACCGGCGTGATCATGCCGGCGACGAGTTTTGCCGAGTCGAAGTCGACATCGCCGACAAGCCCGCCGGGCAAGCGATTCATGCCCACGTCAACGACCGCCGCCCCCGGCTTGATCATATCGCCCGTGACAAACCGCGCCTGGCCGATGGCCACGATCAGAATATCGGCCTGCCGAGTGATGGCCGGCAGGTCGTCCGTGCGGCTATGGCAGACGGTCACTGTGGCGTCGGCCTCGGCACCGCGCTGCAAGAGCATGTTGGCGATCGGCTTGCCGACAATGTCGCTACGCCCCACGATCACCGCATGACGGCCGGAAATCCGCACGGCGTGCCGCCGCAAAAGCCGCTGAATGCCCTGTGGCGTGCAAGGCAAAAACCTGGGCCGTCCCTGCACCAGCCGGCCGACGTTTTCCGGATGGAAGGCGTCGACATCTTTCAGCGGCGCGACGGCGTCGAGCACACGCTGGGCGTCAATGGCCGCGGGCAGCGGCAGTTGCACCAAAATGCCATGCACGAGCGCGTCGTGGTTCAGTTTGTGGATCAGCGCCAGCAGGTCTTCGGTCGAGGCATCGGCCGGCAGACGATGGAGCCGGCTTTCCATGCCCGCTCGCTCGCAGGCTTGCCGTTTGTTGCGCACGTACACCTCGCTGGCCGGATTCTCTCCGACCAACACCGCCGCGAGCGCCGGCACGGCGCCGTTGTTTTCAATAAACTCGGCCACGGCCACGGCCAATTCAGCCCTGATTTCCGCGGCCAGAGCTTTTCCATCCAAAATGATCGCGCTCATGTGTTTAGATCGACGTTGTCTTCGTTTTGCCGCGGTCTTCCTATGGCCGCATGTTGACGAGTCGCCATTACACTCGGCCACGTGCGGCTTGGCAAGGGATAGGCGTTGCTGCCGGCGTGAACGAGCACTGCCGTTCGTTTCACGCACTCGACAATTATTGTCCGCCGGTTTATCCTGCCATAAGGTCGGCATGCCGTTGCCGATGAACCGCTTCTGACCGACAACCCAAGGAGCACCGCATTATGAAATCTGTCTGGACACTCACCCTCGTCTGCCTGGGTATCGTGGCGCTGCCACTGTTGGCGGCCGATGAATCAGCGGAAAAACAAAACGCCCCCGACCGCGAAACGCTGATCAAGCAATTTGAGAAGTCGATGTCGGGAGCGACGCTGGTGGGTTACTTCACCATCAACGGCCAGGAAGGCTCCAAGGGCCTCAAAGAGGAGAAATACCACCTGAAGAGCGTCAAGAAGCTGAAAAACGGCGACTATTGGCAGTTTGAGTATCAGCACGGCGAGGCCGGCGAAACCACAAAATTGCCCGTCGAGATTAAATGGGCGGGCGATACGCCGGTCATCACGCTGACGGACGTTCTGGTGCCGGGGGCGGGCACGTTCACGGCGCGCGTTCTTTTTTATCGCCATGAATACGCCGGCACCTGGAGCGCCTCCGACCACGGCGGCAGGATTTTCGGTAAAGTCGTGAAACAAGACGAACAGAAATAGGAACAAGACGTTGCCTGAGACCGATGCCGAACAATTGCCGATGACGGTGCCGCGGTTTGTCGCGCTGAAAGCCGCCGGACGGAAGATTTCCATGCTCACGGCCTACGATTTCACCTTGGCCGGCGCGCTCGACGCCACCGGCATTGAGGGCATCTTGGTCGGCGATACCCTGGGAATGGTCGTGCAGGGCCGGCAGAACACGCTTGGTGTCACGCTGGATCAGATCATCTACCACGCCGAGATGGTGGGCCGCGCGGTCAAGCATGCGCTGACGGTCGTCGATCTGCCGTTTCCCTTCGGCTGCGCGGGGCGGCGCGACGCCGTGAGGGCCGCCGCGCGCGTCTTAAAGGAAACCGCCTGCCAGGCCGTCAAGCTGGAAGTCGGTTCGGAGCAGGCGCGGGTCATCGCCGCGTTGGTGTCGGCGGGCATTCCGGTCATGGCGCATTGCGGCCTGCGGCCGCAGAGCGTTCATTTGTTGGGCGGATACAAAGTGCAACGCAATGCCGATCGGCTTTTCGACGACGCGCGCGCCGCCGAAGACGCCGGCGCCTTCAGCATCGTGCTGGAGTGCATTCCGGCCGCTCTGGCCAGCCAAATTACCGCGGAGCTGAGCGTGCCCACCATCGGCATTGGCGCGGGGGCCGGTTGCGACGGCCAGGTGCTGGTGACGCACGACATGCTTGGTCTTACGCCGGGCCACGTGCCGCGCTTCGCCAAGCCCTACGCCCAACTTGGCGACGCCATTCGCCAAGCCGTCACGCAATATCGCGATGAAGTGCGAGCGGGCGAATTCCCTGACGAACAACGAAGTTTTAAGTAGATCAAGCGGAGGCGGTATGGCCGATTCATCGTCGTCAAAAGAACCCGTCACGGCGGGCCAATCACGCCGGCGATGGCTGCGTTCCATGAGTGCGTTGGCGGGGACCGCGGCCGCACATGCGGTGTTGCCGCGCGGCGCACGCGCCACGGAGGAGAAAACCATGCCAGGTTCGATTGACGCGCACGTGCATGTCTGGACGCCGGACACCACACGCTATCCGTTGGCGGCGGGCTTTCGCCGCGAAGAAATGCGGCCCGCCAGCTTCACGCCTGAAGAACTGCTGGAGCATGCCAAGCCGTGCGATGTGGGCCGCATCGTGCTTGTCCAGATGAGCTACTACGGCTTCGACAACTCCTATATGCTTGATACGATGCGGCGCTTTCCAGGCGTCTTCTCAGGCGTGGCCGTCATCGACGATGCGGCCGCTGATCCGGCCGCTGAAATGCGGCGTCTGGCGAAGCAAGGCGTGCGCGGCTTTCGCATTCAGCCGCGCAACCAACCCGTCGATCGTTGGTTGGACGGCGCGGGAATGCGAAAGATGTGGCAATGCGGCGCGGACGAGCGCCTGGCCATGTGCCACCTGGTCAACCCCGACGCTTTGCCCGCCATCGATCGCCATTGCGAAGAATTCGCCGATACGCCCGTGGTCATCGATCATTTCGGCCGCATTGGAATCGACGGCGTCGTTCGTGACCGCGATGTGGACGCGCTTTGTCGTTTGGCGCGCCACAAGCAAACTTACGTGAAGCTGTCGGCCTTTTACGCCCTAGGCGCCAAAAAATCGCCTTATCTCGATCTGTTGCCGCTGATACGCCGGTTGATGGACGCCTTCGGTGTGCGGCGTTTGATGTGGGCCACCGACTGTCCATACCAGGTACAGCAGGGGCACAATTACGCCGATTCAATCGCTCTGGTCCGCGATCATCTCGGCGGACTGAGCGCCGGCGACCGTCAATGGCTGCTGCGCAAGACGGCGGAACACGTGTTTTTATAGTTGGTAGGGTGGGCATTGCCCACCACGCCAACCAAAATGCTTTCCATTCTCCGGTTCAGGAGCGCCGTCGTGGACGGCGCTGGTGGGCAATGTCCACCCTACGGCGACCAACTCGGCTTGTAGGCGTTCTCAGGCGCCATATTTGCCGAGCCGGCCGGCGTTGGCCAAGGCCAGCGTCATCAGGTGCTTCGCTTCAAACTGCCCCAGCCCGCCGTGAACCGCCGTGCGCTCGCCAAAGGTCTGACAATCGTCGCTACGGCAGCATGACGAATAAAGCAAGGTCGGCACCGGATGCCAACTGTGGCTCTTCAACAAGCTGGGAGTGCTGTGGTCGCCGGTGACAATCAGCACTGTCGGATCGAGGGCGGTGATGCGCGGAATGAACGCGTCGAGTTCTTCGATGCGCTTCACCTTGCTCTGAAAGTCGCCGTCCTCGCCAGTGCTGTCGGTGTACTTAAAGTGCAGGAAGAAAAAGTCGTAGCTCGGCCAATTCTCGGCCAGCACGTCGATTTGTTGGCCAAGGGTTTCGGCCTTCCCCACAATCCGCATACCAACCAGCCGCGCCAATCCTTTGTACATGGGATAGACGGCGATCGCGGCGGCGCGCAGGCCGTAAACTTCTTCATAGGTCGGCAGATCGGGCCGCGCGGCGAAGCCGCGCAACGTCAGGCCATTCGCCTTAGGTTGATCGGCCAGCAGTATACGGGCCGCGTCGATAAACTGTTGAGCGATTTGCGCGGTTTTGCCGCCGGCCGCGTCATCGCTATCCATGGCGGCGGGCCGCAACGGCGGCACGCCGGTCTTTTGCGGGTCGGTGTCGTGGACGTGGCCGCCGAGGCCCGGACCCCGAAAAACCACCACAAAACGGTGCTCCTTCACCGGCTCGACCAAGACTTCCACGCCCGGAATTGTGATTCTGGACAGCACTTTCGCCAAGGGCGCGCTTTCGTCGCTGGAGATGCGGCCGGCGCGGCGGTCGCTGATATTGCCTTGGGCGTCGAGCGTGCAATAGTTGCCGCGTATAGCGACATCGTCTCTGCCCAGGTCGAAGCCAATTCCGGTGGCCTCCAGCGCGCCGCGGCCAATCACGTACTTTAACGGATCATAGCCGAACAGGCCGAGGTGTCCGGGACCGCTGCCCGGCGTGATGCCCGGTACAACCGGTATGCTCATGCCGAGCACACCCCGTTTCGCCAGGGCGTCGAGATTGGGCGTTTGGGCGGTTTCCAACTCTGTCTTTCCGCCCGGCTCGAGCGGCAGGCCGCCCAGGCCATCGGCCACCAAAAGGATGATCTTGGAGTCATTTTTGATGAAAAGTTCGCGAGTGAGCTCGTGCATGTTTTGAACGATGGAGGTTTTTCAGGGATTTATAATCAAACGTGGCTTTGGCGTCGGCGCTGCCGCGGCGTACGTGTCTTCTAGCTCAGGCGCCGGCGCACGTCCTCGACCGTCTTGGCGGTTTTAATCATTTTGGTCAAGCCGCGCAATTCAGCGACATCGGTGATCTGCCGCACGCGCGTCATCAGTTTTCGACCTGGCTGCCCGAACTTCGTTTCCAATGCTATCGCAATCCCCTCTCGCGCCGCTTGCAACCCTTCCTTGCGTCCTTCCTTGCGTCCTTCCTTGTGTCCTTCCTTGTGTCCTTCCTTATGTCCTTCTTCGCGCCCTCGCTTGAGGCCCTCCTCTAATCCCTTTCGCTCAATGCTTGACAAATATGGCATGCGTTTCTCCTTTTCGTATTGATAAATGTCCTCGCGGAACTGTTGTTCCAATGCATCAGGCAAAACCAATATCCAGTCTATCAGACAAAACAGTTCTCGAACGTCCTCTTTGGACAACTTTCGCTCGTACAAGCTCTTTACAAGGCGGAATTTCCATGCGCGCCGCCGCGCGGCGTTTTCACGCGTGGCCTGAGCCTGCAGGTGCGCCAGCACCACCACCGCAAATGGGTTTTGGTTTCCCTCCAAGGAGTTCAGGTCATGGGCGTAATCGAGCAGCTTGACGAACGGAAAGACGATTTCCGTCCGCCCGCCCCAGCGGCCATAGCCGAATGACTGCGGCCGCCAGTTTGCCCGCTCGTCGCACAGCACCGCCAAGCTGACCACCTCCTGGTGATACTGCTTGTAGACCGACGTATTATAGTCGAACATCCGCTGCGGAAACTGTTTTTCATAAGACCCCTGGAGCTCGATGTGAATAAACAGCCAATATTCATCGCCTTCTTTGAGCCAGACCTTGAAGAGCATGTCGGCGACTTGCTTGCCCGTCACAGCCTGATGAGTAATCTGCTGAAATTCCTTGTCGAGCGGCTCATAACGTCGTGCCCAGTCGATGTCGGCATGGATTTGCGGGAAGAAAAACGCAAGGAACGATTTGAGATATTTATGCAACGCGACTTTCCACGGAGAATCATAATCAGCGGTAGCGGTGCTGCGTTTTTCCATACCTTTGGACTATATCGTTATGATTGGCGTCGTTGCAACGGGTGCGGCGTTGAGAGCAAGTCGGCGCCATTGTCAGCCGGCAGTCGAATAGCCGCCGCGCCGGTGTAAAAGAAGTTATTGCCCCACGTCGCGCGGCGCCAAGCAGGCGTCGATGAACGCCAGGCGGTCGTCGGCGTTGGGCAAAAGCTCAGGCTGCCGCGCGGTTTGACGCAGATGATCGGCAAGCTGAGCCAGAAACGCGTCAATCCGCGCCGCTTGATCGGGAGCGTCCGCCAGATTGTTTTGTTCTTCTGGATCGGCCTTCTCGTCGAACAATTCAATGACCCGGCGATGCAATGGTTCGGAAGTTGCATAGCCGTCTTCGCGTTGACGGCGGCCGGTAATATAAACCAGCTTGTAACGCTCGTCGCGGATCATCGCCTCTTCGTTCTCGGAATACTCAACGATCACGCGATCGCGATGGTGAGCCGTCTGGCCGCTCAAAACGGCGGACAGGCCGCGGCCTTGCACCGCGGGCGGTATCTCCACGCCGCACTGGTTCAAAATCGTCGGTACGATGTCGATGAATTCCACCAGCGCGTCGTTTGCGCTTCCACCTCGTTCGCCACCAGGCAGGCGGAGGATGAGCGGCGCGCGAACGGCCGGCTCATAAGAGCAGTGCTTTTCAAATCGTCCATGCTGACCGAGCATGTAGCCGTGGTCGCCGGTCAGAACCACCAGCGTATCGCGGTCGTGATTGGTGGCGCGCAGGGCGTCGAGCACCAGGCCGATGTTTTTGTCGGCGAATTCGGCGGACGTGTAATAAGCGGCGGCGATGCCCTGTTTCTGCGCCGCCGTCAAATCGCGAAAGATGGCCGGCACTTGCCACTCGTCTTGTTTCGCCACCGCCGGCGCCTGGAAGAGCTTCGCGTCGCGCCGCCCGCGAAACTCAACAGGAAAAACAAACGGCGAGTGCGGCTCATAAAAGCTCACCATGAGAAAGAACGGGCCTTCGCCGGCGTGACGCAGATAGTCGTCGGCTTGCTCGGCGAACCACGTGCCCGACATGTCGGCGTCGGCCAGCCCCACCGGCAGGCAGGCGCTGTTCAGCCAAACGCTGGCATGATCTTTGAACGGGCGCCAGGGCGGCTGCACGGCTACGTCTTGTGGCAATGGCTGCCGGCCGCGGGCCTTGAGCGCGCGCTGATAGTCGGGCAAATCGAGCCGTAGCTCAAAGCCATGTTTCAACGGGCTGTTAAAGTGCATCTTGCCGATGGCCGCCGTGCGGTAGCCCGCCGCGGAGAGCATCTCCGCCAGGGTCGTCTCGCTTTCGGGCAAGCGGCTTTTGAGTTGTGTCACGCCCACACTGCGCGGATACCGGCCTGTCAAGAACGACTGCCGCGAGGCGGTGCAAACCGGCGAATTGCAATAAGCGCGGTCGAAGCGAATGCCCGCGGCGGCCAAGCGGTCGATGTTGGGTGTGTGCGCCAACCGGTCGCCGTAAGCGCCTAGCGTGTAAGCCGCCAGGTCGTCGGCACAAATCCAGAGCACGTTCGGCCGGCGACTTTCCGCCGCCGAAGCAAGCCGGCCGGCGAAGGCCGGCCAGGAGTAGGCCATTCCAACCAGCAAAATGACGCGATACATACGCAAAAGTCGCCGCCGCTTGTTTACAAAATAAATTGACTCAGATCCTCGTCTTTTGCCACCTTTTCCAAACGCTCACGCACGTAGTTGGCGTCGATGGCAACGGCGGTCGCCTTGCGGTCGGGAGCGTCAAAACTCAGATCCTCAAGCAACCGCTCCATGATCGTGTACAGCCGCCGGGCGCCGATGTTCTGCGTCGACTGGTTGACCTGAAAAGCGTAGGTCGCCAGCGCGTCGATGGCTTCGCTGTTGAACTGCAGACCCACTTCTTCGGTTTGTAACAGCGCGGTGTATTGCTTCGTCAGGGCGCTCTTGGGTTCCGTCAAAATACGAATGAAATCGTCCTTGGTCAGGTCTTGCAATTCGACGCGTATGGGAAAGCGGCCTTGCAGTTCGGGCATCAGGTCGCTGGGGCTGGCCCGATGAAACGCGCCTGCGGCGATGAACAAGATATGGTCGGTCTTGACGTAACCATACCGGGTTTGCACGGTCGTGCCTTCGACAATGGGCAACAGGTCGCGTTGCACGCCCTGGCGAGAAACGTCGGCCCCTTTGCTGTCGCTGGCCACCACCTTGTCGATCTCATCGACAAAAACAATGCCCAGGTTCTCGGCCAGCTCGATCGCCGCGGCGTTGACCTTTTCTTGATTGATGAGCGCGTCGCTCTCCTGCTCTTGGATGACTTTGCGGGCCTCTTTCACGGTCAGCTCGCGGCGCATGGTGTGTCGCGGCATGATTTTCTCAAACATGCCCTGCAAATCGAGATCGACCTGCTCCATGCCCATGCCGGTGAGCATCATCGGCACCGCTTTGGCCTCGATGGTCATCTCCACG
>DASVGM010000682.1:0-4804 GCA_036379555.1 Pirellulales bacterium
TCCCGATTTTGCCCCGCTTGGCCGCCTTCGGCGGCCAATCGGGGAGAAATCGCGGGCAACGCCTGATGTAGACAACCAACGCGAATCTCCACCCGGCAAGCGGGTGGCATCAAAGCTTAATCTGCAATTGACCAAAGTGGCGCTGTCCAACGAATTAGGCGGCGGCCGTGATGACCGCCTCGGCTGTGACGGCGGGCAGCGGCGCGATTTGCTCGATCGGCCCCGCACCGTTCGGCTTCACGTCGATTCGCTCCATCGCGATCGGTTGCATCGCGACCGGTTGCACCGCAATTGGTTCCACTGCGATCGATTGCATCGCGACCGGCTCCATCGCGACCGGTTCCACGGGTATGGGCTCCAGCGCCGTTTGAGCGATCACGCGCGATTGGCCGGAAGGCTCGTCCCGGCAGAGCCAATATCCGGCCGGCACCACGGCTTCGGCGACCACTTGTACAAAACGGATTTGATCGCCAACCAAGGTTTGCAGCCGTTGTCCGGGTTCGATTGTGTGCATCGCCATATATTTCATACTTCTTTGTGTCGTGGAAAAGAACACTACCATATCGACGGTCGCGGCGACGATCTGAAGGAAAAACTGCGATTTGGGCGCTCGCTTTACGCGCAGCGTAGATTATTCTGCTCCGCCCGCGCTCTTGGAGGATGGGCTTCCTGGCCCGTCATCAGTTACCGTGACGGGCTAGGAAGCCCATCCTCCGGTTTCGGCCGCTGGCCGTTTTGTTTGGCGCTGCAAAAACTCTCGCCGGCCACTTGACAGGAACGCGTCTTTCTTGCTACTGTGCTATTACGATAGTACACATTGGGTCGATCGCATGTTCCTCTCTCTCGATCATCAAAACGGCTTGGCCATTTACGACCAGATCGTGCGGCAGGTGAAATTCGCCGTGGCCTGCGGAGCGCTCCGCAAGGGCGAACTGATTCCTTCCGTCCGCGAATTGGCCCGCGAACTGGCCGTCAATCCCAACACGGTGGCCCGTGCTTATCGCGAACTGCAAAGCGAGGGGGTGCTCTCGCCGGTGCGCGGCACGGGCCTGGAAGTGGCTGAAGGCGCGGAGCGTCATTGCCGCAACCAGCGGCGGGAGCTGATCAAGGCCCGGCTGCGGCAAGTGCTGGCGGAGGCCATTCAGAGCCGGCTGGAGGCGGAAGAACTGCGGTCGCTGGTCGAGCAGGAACTATCGGCGGCGGAGAAACAAATCGAAAAACGCTCAAAACCAAAGGTGTGACGATGGAACCGGTCATTCAGCTCAAAAACGTGACCAAGCAATTCGGCAAGCAGGCGGCCCTGGCCGACGTTTCGCTGGAAGTGCCGCCGGGCGTCGTCTTCGCCCTGCTGGGCGAGAACGGCGCCGGCAAGACCACCGCGCTCAAACTGCTCTTGGGACTTGAGGAGCCGACCTCCGGCGAAACGCGGGTGCTAGGGCTTGACGCCCGCCGCGACGGCCTTGAAATCCGCCGCCGCGTGGGCTACGTGCCGGAGCGGCCCACGCTTTATGAGTGGATGACGGTGGCTGAAATCGGCTGGTTCGCAGCGGGCTTTTACGGCGCCGGCTATCTGCCTCGTTATGAAGCGCTGGCGGCTCAATACAACCTGCCGCCGGATCGCAAGATCAAGCAACTCTCCAAAGGCATGCGGGCCAAAGTCGCTTTATCGCTGGCCTTAGCCAACGAGCCGGCGGTGCTCGTTCTTGACGAGCCGACATCGGGCATCGACACGCTGGTGCGGCGCGAGTTCTTGGAGAGCATGGTCGATCTGGCGGCGGCCGGCCGCACGGTGCTGCTTTCGAGCCATCAGATCGCCGAGGTCGAGCGTGTGGCTGATTTCGTGGCGATTCTCAGCCACGGCAAGCTGTTGCTCGTCGAGCGTCTCGACACGCTCAAAGCGCAGGTCCGCGAGCTGACGGTAACGCTGGCCGACGGCGCCGCCGCGCCGCCGGAAGTTTGCGGGGAGTTGCTGCGGCGGCGGCATCGTGCCCGGCAATGGCAATTACTGGTGCGCTACTTGGCTGAAGAGCATCTGGCGGCGTTGCGCGAGCATGAGGCGGTGGCGGCCGTCGAGGCGCGCTGCCCGACATTGGAAGAGATTTTTGTCGCTTATCTGCAAGCGCCGCCCGCCTCGCCGCTGGCCGCGCTGGAGGAGGTGCCGGTGTCATGAGCGCCATGATTCGTTTGATGTGGAAAGAGTATCGCGCGTTGCGCGGTTTATGGTTGGCTTTGGCCATTTTCGGACTGGTTTGCGATGCCATGGTCTTTTTCTTCACCGACAGTCTACAAGAACGACTGCCGGGCATTTTTGGTTTCGCCGGCGTTTTACCGACTGGCTTCGCGTTGGGGGCGGGGGCGATGCTGTTCGCCTTGGAGCGTGAAGACGCGACCTATGAGCTCTTGCGATGTTTGCCGACGACGTCGCCGCGAGTTTTCGCTGCGAAGGTTTTTACAGCGTTGATCGGCTCGCTCTTGCTGGGATTCTTACTGGTCGCGGTCGCGCTCGGCGACATGCGCGCGATGGCCGCCTGGCCGAATATCGATCACAGCATTCTGACCGGCCCACTGGGTTACGTGTTGATTTACGCGCTGCTGGTGGTGCAAGGACTTGGTTGGTCGGTATTCTTCTCTCTGCAATCCTCGCGGCCGTTGCTGGCCGCGCTATTGGGAGCGATTGGCGCCTCGTCCTGTATCGGCTTAGTCCATGGCGCCACGGAGAATCTTGGTCTTGCCAAGCTCGGCGGGACATGGGATTCGCCGACCATGCATCTGTTGGCCACGCTGGCCATTTGGTCGGCAGATGTTTGGCTGGGCAGCCGCTGGCTGCGCGCCCGCAGGGCCAAGCGACAATCGCGGAGCGAGGGCGAAAAGGCGATGAAGCGGCTGCTCTGGCAAGAATGGCGTGGCTCTCGCCGCATGCTCTTGGTCGTCGTCGCGTTAGGCGTGTTCGTCCCCGTCGCACTGTGGCCGCTGTTCATACCGTTGACGGTTTTGGGTTTCGCGCTTCTTGGCGCATCGACGTTCCTTTCCGATCAGGAACGCCGGCAATTTCGCTTTTTCGCCGAACGCGGCGTTTCGCCCCGGCGGCTCTGGTTCAGCCGCCAACTGTTTTGGGGCGGCGCGGCGCTGAGCCTGGCCGCCGTACTCTTTCTCGCTGAGCGACTGTGGGCCTCGCTCGTGTTGGCCAGCCCGAACGAAGCAGAGCGGCTGCTTAAGTTGACGGGCTGGGTTTTTGAGCCTTTGAACTACCTTGTCTGGGTCGCGCTGGCCTTCGCCGCGGGACAAGCTTGCTCGATGTTTTTGCAAAGCGGCGTGTTGGCCGCCACTCTTGGTGTGGTGTTCGCCGGCTTGCTCGCCGGTTGGATGGCTTTGATACACGCGCTGGATATTGGCCTCTGGTGGTCCGTCGCGCCGCTGGCGGCGGCGCTCTTCGCCGCCACCTGGCTGCGCTCCAACGATTGGCTGGTCGAACGCCACACCTGGCGAAGTTGGGCGCCCGCGATATTAGCGCCGCTGGCGACCTTCGCGGCGCTGCTCGTGGCGGTTCCCGCCTACCGAGTGTGGGAAATCCCGGCGCCAGTCATGGCACTCGAGATTAGCCCACGACCGAAGCCCAGCGCCGAGGCGGCCTTCGCGGCCAGCCGCCTGCAACGGCTCTGCGAATCGTTTTCCAGCCCGTCTTCCGCCGGGCTAGGCGCAAACTACGAGGCGTTGCGACCGCTCTACCACCCCGCGAATTCGACGCTGGAGGCGAAGGAACTCGAATGGCTCAAAGACAATGAGGAAACATTGAAGCGGGTGATTTCGGTGCTCGACGAGCTGCCGCGCGACGCGACCATCGCCGGCGGCGCGCCACGCTCTTCGCCCCACCTGGGCTTTGACGCGATCGGCGCCATGATCTTGCGCTATGGACAGATGGCCGAGCGTGATGGACATCTCAATGAGGCCTGGCGGCGCTATCAAGCGGTTTTCAAACTCGCCGCGTTCGCCTGGCCTGAGAACGGTGTGAGAGGTGAGTTCTTTGGCGATAGCTTGGTTACCGCGGCGGCCATGCAGTTGATGCGCTGGGGCGCTCAAAAAGGCCAAACAGACGCCAACTTGCGCACCGCCATCGCCGCGCTGCGGCAATCGGAGGCCGCCGATCCGCCGCTCGCCGAAATAGCCATGAACGAGTATCGCGAATACGTCGAAATTATCGACGCCGCCGTCGCGCGACCCGATGAAAGCGATCCGCCTCTTCGTTTTTTCGCCAAGTGGGCGCCCTGGGAGATCGCGCGTCTGCGGCGTTTATATCGCTACGAGGCAAGCCGCAACGTGCATGACGCGCGCCCCCTCGACAAAAGCCTGGCGGGCCTCGCCGACCAAATGATCGATTGGACAAGTGAACGGAACATCGCAAGCGAATCGACTTTTTGGCGGACCAGCCCCATGCCGCCGCTGATCGAAATAAGTGTACTCGCGCCGGGACGATTATCAGCCGTTTGCTGCCGCCGCGCGGCACAGTTGGTCCTGGCGGTGGAAGCCTGGATATTGGAGCATGGCGCGCCGCCGAAAAAACTGGATGAATTGCGAGGAACCTATTTCGACTCCCTGCCGCTCGATCCCTACACCTTTAATCATCGGACGTTCGAGTGGTTTCCTTGGGGTTTGTCGGCGCCGGTCAAGTATCATTCGACAGCTTGGTCAACGACCGACTCCGCCGCGAAGCTTGCCGCCGGAACGCCGTTTATCTACGGCGCGTCCGGAGGAAATCACACAGAGCGCGCCACGCTGGAGCGTTTAGGGCGGCGGTCAGCCGACGAAC
>DASVGM010000683.1:0-6285 GCA_036379555.1 Pirellulales bacterium
GTTGCCCTCCAGGCTGGCGGCCGTGATTTTGACACCGCTGCGTAAAATGGCACCATCGGCCTGGGCCAATGCCGAGCGCAGTTCTTCGCCGGAAAGGCCGGTGCGAACCTCAAATTCAATGTTTGGCGCGGCGGCGAACAAATCGAGGCCCTCACGGGCCAATGTATCAAGGACAAGAACTCGGGGCATGGTGTGGGGCGGGCCTCCGGCCCGTCGAGGGGAGTTTTGGAAAGAATCCGCGCCGCAAGTCAGCGGCAACGGCGTAGCAAGGAAGGATAGAAGTTGCGGCCGGCGCGGTCAAGCGCCGTCGGCGGCACGGCGCATCTCGGTCGATGAAAGGTCCGAGCGAAACGCATCCGCGGCGACTTCTTCGCACAACTGCAGCAGCGCCGCGGGCAATTGGAGATGTCGCAACGATTGAAAACGGCCCTCGTGGTAGCGGCCAAACACCAAGAAGCGGCAACCTGCCGCCGCCAGCGCGGCCAACGCTTCGTCGCGCGCCCGCTCGCCGCCATAGTATTTTGGCTCGGCAATGCGGGCCACCGTATCGACGCCCGCCACGAACGTCGCGCCGGGGAAAATCGCCGCTTTTTCCACAAAGGTGGGGGCACGGGTAAACCAGAGCGGCTCCTCTTTGCCGAATTGCGCGGCCCGATGCTCCATCTCGATGAAGTCGATGGGCGGCTTGTCGACGTTCGTAATCGATATTTCATGTTCAACCTGCGCGCCGGTAAGCTGGCGGGCCAACGCCGCCATGGCGCGATGGCCGTCGTGTCGCGGGTGAAACGCTCCAGGAAACACCACCCGGCCGGCGACGACGCGCGCATCGTCCGCGTTGAACGCGCCCGCCGGCGCCGAGCGTTCCGCGCCGCTCAAGAGTCTCTGCCATTGCGGGCAAGCCAGCGCGCGATGCACCATCGGGATTTCATCCGCGGACAGCCCCGCTGTCAGCCGGTCAGGAAGCTGTTTGAATTCAGCCACCAGGTTTAGCACCAGCGCCGCGGCCAGGCGTTCTTCTTCGGCGCGCGTGCGTTTGCCTTTGACAAGTTCGACGTTGTGGGCGACTGTCAACGCCGAGGTCTGCAATGCGACATAAATTCGGTGCGAACCGCGTTTGGATCGATCGCTGGCGAGACTCGCCGTGCAACCGATGCCCGCCACGGCTGTATCGGCGTCGGCCGCGGCATACTCCCGAGCTTTCAGATAAGCAGACATCGCCATGGCGCGCGCCGTCGCTTCGCAGCAAAACTGCTCCGGCCGCGCGCCCAACCAATCGGCAAGCGCCTCGGCCGCGTATGGCACGGCGGCTGCCAACACGCTGCGCGAAGCGCCGGGCGCCGCCAGCAACGACGAAATCGCCAGACTGCCGCCACCGGTCACGCAGAGCGCAAGTTTTCCGGGCGCGGCATGTATCCGCCGGACGAATTCGGGCATGTCCGCGAAGAAAGGCGGCTCAGCGGCCTCAAAAACGGAATCGTCAGTCATGATACTGCTTTTTCGCTCCCGGCTTTTTCGATACAATATCGCATGCGCGCCCGTAGCTCAACGGTTAGAGCAGGACACTCATAATGTCTTGGTTGGGAGTTCGAGTCTCTCCGGGCGTACTACCGCACGCGGGTTGGAATGAGGCGGTCGGCGCTGCCGGAGGATGGGCCTCCTGGCCCGTCACCAGTCGGGGTGGCGGCCTGGGAAGGCCATCCTAGTGTGGCGTCAACTTTGATTTTTGGGATTGTGAGCATGTAGGGTGGGCATTGCCCACCACGAGCTCATGGTGGGCAATGCCCACCCTACGGCCCCTCGGCGTTTGGATCCCTACCCCAAAAAACAAGATTGACGCCACACTAGGTGAGCGCATAAAAACGCCTCATTCCTGCGCGCGTGCAGTATAGTCACCACCTTCTTTCATCGGGAAGCTCCGCGAGTGATGGCGCTGGCGTTTCGCCGCTATCGAAAAACGCTGCTGGCCAGCGGCTTGATAGATGAGGCCGAACTACGCGCCTTTGAACGGGCGCTGCCGCGCCCGCAACGGCCGACCACGCCCGCAGCCTTGGCGCAAGCGCTGATCGACGCCGAGAAGCTGACGCCCTTTCAGGCGGCCGAGGTCGCCGCGGGCCGCGCGGCCGGGCTGGTTTTGGGCAATTATGTGCTGCTCGACCGCATCGGCGTGGGCGGAATGGGCCAGGTTTTCAAGGCCTGGCACCGGCGCATGCACCGCACCGTCGCCCTCAAAACCCTGCCCAATGAAGCCGCGGCGGGAGAAAACTCCGTCGCCCGCTTTCGCCGCGAAATTCTCTCGGCGGCCCAATTGTCGCACCCGAACATCGTCACCGCCTTCGATGCCGACGTGGCGGCGGGCACGCATTTTTTGGTGATGGAGTACGTGGCCGGTCAAAACCTGGCCGAAGTGCTGCGCCAACGCGGCCCCCTGCCGATCGCCCAAGCGGTTCATTACGTGCTCGACGCGGCACGCGGCCTGGCTTATGCCCACTCGCAGGGCATCGTTCATCGCGACGTGAAACCGTCAAACCTGATTCTCTCCCCGGATGACGTGGTGAAGCTGCTGGATCTCGGCTTGGCGCGGCCCGCCGCCGGGCTGGTCGGCAGCGAACTCACCTTGCCGGGCGACGTGGTGGGAACGCTCGAATACATGGCGCCCGAACAGGCCGCGGCGCTCGAAACGGTCGATGGCCGCGCCGATATTTATGGTCTCGGCTGCACGCTCTATCGGCTGGTGACGGGCGAGCTTCCTTACCGCGGCAATTCGCCCTGGGCGCTGATGGCCGCGCACCGAGACGAACCCATACCCTCGCTCCGCGCGCTGCGCGAAGACGCGCCGCGCAAGCTCGATGCCGTGTTCGCGCGGATGGTCGCCAAGCAACCGGCCGACCGCTGGCAAACGATGGATGAAGTGATCGAGGCGTTGCGGCGGCAGAAGCCGCCGCGCGCAACCGGCCGCCTCGGCGGTTCCCACTCGGCCAAGATTGCGACCGACAAGGCGGCAGCCGACAAAAGCGACAAGCAGAGCGACAGCGGCATCTCTTTGCCGCCTTGTCCTGTTACCGCGTCGCCTCCTCCAACACCTCTTCCAATACCTCCGTCAACACTTCTTCCAACACCGCCTTTAACGCGCGCATCCACTGCGCCGGCAACCGCTCTCGCGGCGCTTTTGGCCGCTCTGGCCGGAATTTCCCTGCTGGCGTGGCTGGACGCCGATCGCCCGGCTCAAGACGTGCCGACCGCCGCGCCCGCCAAGCACGAGTCGGCCGCCGCCTGGCAGCGACATTGGGCCAAGTCTCTGGGGCTTCCCGTAATGTTGACCAACTCGTTGGGTATGCGGTTTGTGCTCATTCCGCCCGACGACATGAACGCCGCAGGCAAGGTTGACACACCGTTTTATTGTGCCGTCGCGGAAGTGACGGTCGCCGAATACAGGCAGTTTTTGACGGCGATGGGCAGCGCTTTAGGTAGCGGCGCTGGCGCGGCGGCCTGGCAGGGAGATCGTCACCCGGCCATCGAGATGACGGCGGCCGACGCGGAAATGTTTTGCCGCTGGCTCAGCCGCCACGACGGCGCGAGCTATCGACTGCCCACCGCGATGGAGCTTGCTCACGCCTGCCGCGCCGGCGGCGGCGATCGTTTGTGGTTTGATCCACAGCGCATCGCGGCGGGCCGTTTTGCCTGGTACGACGCAACCAGCGCGAGACGCACTCACCAGGTCGTCTTGTTGGAGGCCAATCCGCTGGGCTTGCACGACATTTTGGGAAATGCGCCGGAATGGTGCCGCGCCACCGCCGCCGGCCTTTCCGCGGCGCCGGCGGAGGCGTACCTTCTATTTGGCGGTTCTTGGTCGTCAGGGGCGGACGATCTCGGCACGGTCGAACGCGGCGGCAAGTTCGGCGGCCTGCGCTTGGTGCTGGAATTGCCGTTGGAAGCGCGGCGGCCCGATACGGCGCGCGGGCCGCAGTGAGACATGATCGCGACCATCATGTCTCGTTCCCGCACATGCGGTATAAACAGTGCTGAAGCGCCACGCTCCAACTGCGCTAGCCCGCGAACGGTCAAGCGTATATCATCAGCGATTTAGTTTCCTCCGCCATCCCACCTGAAAATCGAGCCATGAAAACGGACGAGCTCCGCGAAAAATATCTAGCGTTCTTTGCCTCGAAAGGCTGCGTGCGGCGGCCCAGCGACGTGCTTGTGCCGCGTTGGGATCCTTCGGTGCTCTTCACGCCCGCCGGCATGAACCAGTTCAAAGACCATTTTCTAGGCAAGTGCAAGCTCGATTTCACCCGGGCCACCACCTGCCAGAAATGCTTGCGCACCGGCGACATCGATAACGTGGGTCGCACGGCGTATCATCACACGTTTTTTGAGATGCTGGGCAATTTTAGCTTTGGCGACTATTTCAAACGCGAAGCGATCAATTGGGCCTGGGAATTTCTGACCGACAAAAAATGGCTCGGCCTCCCGGCCAACCGCCTCACCGTTTCGGTCTATCACGACGACGACGAAGCCGCCAAAATCTGGGCCGGAGATGTCAAGCTCACGCCCGACCGCATTGAACGCATGGGTGAGGACGACAACTTCTGGCCCGCCGGAGCGCCGAGCCAAGGCCCCGACGGCGTCTGCGGCCCGTGCAGCGAAATCTTTTTTTATCCCGACCAGGGCGGCTCGGTCGAAATCTGGAATCTGGTCTTCACGCAGTTCAATCGCGTGGGCGATCCGCCGAATAATCTCCGTCCGCTGCCCAGCAAGAATATTGATACCGGCATGGGCCTGGAGCGCACGGCGGCGGTGTTGCAAGGCGTCGAAAGCAACTTCCACATCGACATTCTGCGGCCCATCGTCGAAGCGGCCGCCGAAGTCTGCGGCGTCGAATACGATCCGGCCGGCGACGACGGCCGCCGCCTGCGCCGCATCACCGATCATGTGCGGGCCTGCGTCTTTGCCATTCACGAAGAGGTCTATCCGGGACCAAAACGCGAAAAGTACGTCATCAAGCGGCTCTTGCGCCGCGCGGTGCTCGACGGCCGGCAGCTTGGCATGCGAATGCCGTTTCTGCACCGCCTGGTGCCGGTCGTGGTGGAAATGATGCGGGGGCCGTATCCCGAACTGCGGCAAACCGTCGAGCGCGTCAGCCAGATCATCGAGAAAGAGGAAGACAACTTCTTCTCAACCATCGACGGCGGTTTGGATCGCATCGAAAGAACCTTCACGGCCATGAGTAAGGAAGGCCGCATGATGGTCAGCGGGCAAGAAGCGGCCGACATGTATACCACGCATGGTTTTCCGCCCGAATTGTTTGAGACGTTGGCCGCCGAGCACAACTTCACCTTTGATTGGCACGGCTACCGCCGCGCGATGGAGGAACACGGCAAAGAGTCGGGTTCGGATCGCAAGTTGGAACTGTTCAAAACCGGCCCGCTCGACGGGCTGAAAAAGGTGTTGCATGGCAGCGAGTTTTTGGGCTACGAGGCCGTCGAGGCCCAGGGCAAAGTCGTTTGGCTGATCGCGCACGACCAGCCTTGCGATCAGATTGAGGAGGTCAACCAAGAAGAACCGATCGTCGTCGTGCTCGACCGCACTCCGTTTTATGGCGAGAGCGGCGGCCAGGTGGGCGACGTTGGCGAAATCGTCGGCGACCGTTTTCGTTTCGAGGTGATCGACTCGCAGAAGGAAGACCATTTTGTTTTACACCGCGGGCATTTGCGCAGCGGCGTCATTCGCCAAGGCATGGAGGTGACCGCCCGCGTCGATGCCGAGCGGCGGCAAGGCATTCGCCGCGCGCATTCGGCCACGCACATCTTGCATTTCGCCTTGCAAAAACACCTGGGCAAACACGCGCAGCAGCAGGGTTCCAAGGTCGATCGCGATTGGCTGCGGTTTGATTTCGCCAATCCGCATTCGGTGTCGCGCGAGGAGTTGGCCCGGATCGAGGACGAGGTCAACGCGCAAATCGTCGGCGGTGATCGCATCTCCTGGACCACGCTGCCGATCGCCGAAGCCCGCAAGGCGGGGGCGATGATGCTCTTCGGCGAAAAATACCCCGACCTGGTGCGGATGGTTTCGATGGGCGAATTCAGCAAGGAACTGTGCGGCGGCACGCATCTCGACAGCACCGGGCAAGTCGGTCTGTTTCATATTGTGGGCGAAGAAAGCGTGGCGGCCGGCACGCGGCGCATCACCGCGGTGACGGGACCTGAAGCGTTGGCGCGATTGCGTCGCGGCCAAACCGCGTTGGCCGAAACGGCCTCGGTTCTGCGCGTGCCGCCAGCCGACGTGCCC
>DASVGM010000684.1:0-4142 GCA_036379555.1 Pirellulales bacterium
TGGACGTTTCCGTCCATCACCCAAATATCGGCCCCGCGCAGGTCTTTAATCTGACTGGTGGTGAGCAGCATCAGGCCGCAAAAGATCGAGCTTTGCTGCGCGATTAAGAGCGAGGCGAAAGCGATGCCCAGGATGATGCCCAGGTATTTGCCGCGATTGCCGGTCAGCATTTTCCAGGCGATCCAGGTCATGTCGCACCTTTTGGCCGCTGGCCCGTGACGCATTCCGGCAAAACATACTCTTGCCGGCCCAGCGCGGCCAGCGTCCACCGCGTGATGTGCTCGGCCAGCCGCCGCGGCTCGACTTGGGCGAATTCACTTTGTTCGACAAGCTGCCGCACGACCGGTTCGGCAACGCGAAAGTAGAGACATTGCCCCACAATGCCGAAGGCGACCAGCCGAATCTGCTGGTCGGTCATGGCGGCGGGCGACAATTCGCCGATGATGGCTTGCAGCAGTTCAAAGTGCGGGCGGATATATTCCTCGACCAGTTCCCGGCAGGCGGCGGTCGGTTGTTGCATTTCGCGAAACATGAGTTGCGCCTGCCAATCGCACTGCGGATCGCCCAAGATGCGCTTGAGCATCGTCAGCACGAAATCGCGCAGACGCACGTCCGGCGGCGTTTCCGGCGACCAATCGGGCATGGGCGCGGCTTCTTGGCGGCGACTGTGCGCGCGCTTCACGCTTTCGACATAGAGCCGCTCTTTGTCGCCAAAATAATAGTTGACCGCGGCTAAATTGGCGCGGGCGGCGTGGCAAATCTCGCGCACGGTCGCCGAGCGAAAGCCGCGTTCGGCAAACACTCTGCCGGCCGCTTCCAGGAGTCGCTCTTTGGTTTGGTCGATGGTTGACACGGGATGAGCGATGAAGGATGAAGGATTAGGTTGTCGGCGTTCCTGGAGGATGGGCCTCCTGGCCCGTCACCCGCATAAAACATTTGTTTGAAACAATAGTATCAACAGGCGATGGCAAAGTAAAGGGGAGGGGCCGAATTTGCCGTGTTGTTCCGTCGTGAGAGCGATCACGAAGGCGCGGCGATCGTCGTGTTTAGCGCACCCTGCTTTTGAAATGTCGCTCGGAAGGAAAGCTCATCAGTTGCAATCTGGCAAGCACCAAACCGAGCCTGGTGGGCGAGCTCGAGAATTCCATCGAGCGTGTAGGCCCGTTTAATAAGAAGCAAGCGGAATGCCCACTTGGTCAGCCAGGCGTCGAAACGGCGTCGGCCAGACTGATCGCCGCCAACCGCGCGGAGCGAGCCGCGAAAGCGAAGCCAAACAAGCGGCGGCGCGAATGATATTACGGCCTCATTTCGGCCGCAGGCGGTATGAATTAGACGGAAAGGGGGAGTGGCAGCGGGTAAAGGTACACTTCGTCGATGTACGCGTCGCCGAGTTGCCTGCCGTGATAGCGAGTCGGAGCCGTGATCGGGAATCTCTTCAAAACGTCGATCGCCGCTTTCGCGATCGGAGCGTCGCTGCCGATCACCTTGATTTGGAATGGGCCAATCCAGCGACGGTCGTCAGGAGGAATGAGTCGTAGCGCTTCGCCATAAGCCACATCAAAATTGGCGTCGTTAATTTGATCGGACGCCAAATAGAAATACCACTCGGCGCTCTCACGTTGCCTTCCCCAAAACGCCGCCTGAACGGGAATCGTCTTGCTGAATTCGTGGATTAACCGTTCGCCGGCTTCGATTTGCTCGGCTACCAATACATCTTGAGCCATGTCAGCACTCCATCTTTTGCATCCGCGATCGCATCGTATAGGCGTTGCGCCTTCGTCAAGCCATGCCGCTCGTAGCGGCTATGCTCGCTCCAGTCCTTTACAATTGTCCAGTTTATCCCCAGGTTCGGATTCGCCATGATGTCCGCAGTCATTACCGCCTCCAGTTTAGCAAGCCTGAGGAGTTTTGAAATCTCGTGGGTGTGGCAATCGGCGACAAAGCCTTTTTCCGGCCACTGCTCTGGTGCATAACTTTTCGAGATGCATGATTTGAGCGCGCATTCGACCGCATAACCGGCTAGGTAATAGGCACCGTCAGACATCGGCGTCGCCAATGCCAATAGCGCGGCGGCCTCCGCAATGCGAACGTCGGCAAGTTGTTGAAAATCGGTACGATTCACTTACGATGCCAAGAGGTTAACGCTCACCGTAATTCATTACATTTTACCGCGCCGCCTGAAGTTTTTGAAGTAGGCCCGTGCGCGGGTAGCGCGCGAAACCAACACTCACGAAACGTGTTCGACGAAGAACCAAATAGCGATTTACCAACCGCGCGAGGCGATGACGGCGGCTGCGCGCTTGCGGGGCAGCGCGTGGCGTTCGCCGGCAAATTGGCGGGCATGAATCGCCGCGAGGCCCAAGACCTGGTGCGCCAGCATGGCGGCGTGCCGGTCGATCGTGTCGATGACGATCCACAATGGATTGTCGTCGGCGAGGCGGAACTGCCGCTGGGCGACGTGGCCGAATGGTTCGAGCGCCACGATGCCTGCCGTCGCGCCGCCGAGGAAGGCCGCTGCCGCGTCATCACCGAAACGCAGCTTTGGCAACAACTTGGATTTGTCGAAGGCGAGCGCAACATTCATCGGTTGTATACCCCGGCCATGCTGGCCGATTTGTTGGGCGTGCCGGTGGCCGTGGTCCGCCGCTGGCATCGTCGCGGGCTGATCGTGCCGGCGCGCGAGGTCCGCCGCCTGCCGTACTTCGATTTTCAAGAAGTGGCGACGGCCCGGCGGCTGGCCGAAATGATGGCGGCGGGAAATTCGCCGCAGCAAATCGAAAAGAAGCTGGCGGCCCTGGGCCGCCTGGTGCCCGGCGTCGAACGGCCCTTGACGCAACTATCGGTGCTGGTTGAGGGCAAACAGCTTCTCTTGCGGCAGGGCGACGGCCTGATTGAGCCTGGCGGTCAATACCGTTTTGACTTTGAGTTGCCGCCGGCCAGCGATGCGCCGCCGACGGCCCTGCCGCTGACCAGCGGGCCGGCGGCCGACGGCGCGCCCATGTCGCCCGACGAACTGGCCGCCTGGGCGGCGCAAAAAGACGACGAGGACCAGCCGGAGATGGCGGTGGAGTTGTATCGCGCCGCGCTCGTGGCGGGCGGACCCAACGCCGAAATCTGCTTTGCCTTGGCGGAACTGCTATATCGTTTGGGCGATTTAGCGGCCGCGCGCGAGCGTTATTACATGGCCATCGAGCTGGACGAAAATTACGTTGAAGCACGGGCCAACCTGGGCTGCGTGCTGGCCGAGACCGGCCAGGCCGAGTTGGCCGTGGCGGCATTTGAGGGCGCTTTGACCTACCACAGCGATTACCCCGACGCGCATTATCATTTGGCCCGCACGCTCGACGATCTGGGCCGCCGGGACGAGGCCGATTTGCATTGGCGAATCTTCCTTGAGTTGGCGGCCGACAGCCCCTGGGCCACGGCCGCCTACCAGCGCTTAGGTCTTCAACCGCGGGAGTGACTTCTTGGAGTGCGGTGATTCATCACCGCTTTCCTTTGTCGCGGAGCGACCTTGGTGTTTTTCCCGTTATTGCGGATCTGCGATCAAAGCCGCGTCGAGCGGTTCACCACGATGTGGCGAACAACTGGTTCTTGAGGTGAAAACGATGAGCGCCTTTATCCGCAGGCTCAGGAAGTTGGACCTGTCCCGTGTAGTTGCCCTGATGAACTATGACAACTCCAACGCCGCCCTCAAGCAGCCGTCAAGCTTCGCCATCATCTCCGCCGATAGGCGACCGATCACCTTACTGAACCGCTCTTCGCCCATCGTTGCAAGATGCAAACATGTCAGAGGCTATCCGAAAACTTGCCGTGGGGCGGGCCGCCGGCCCGTCTGGAAGCGAAAGACGGCTCGGCGAGCCGCCCCACGATACGCCGCCACGGCGAAATTCAAGTTTTCGGATAGCCTCTCACTGCCGAATCCTGGGCCAGCCCGGTCGCCCGGCCATCGTCACCACGCGATACGTTCATGGCGTCTTGTCCTGATAAACTTCCATGCCCTCCCAGCCTAATCGGTCGGCATCTTCCGCGGCCAATAGGTCCATTTCCTCATCGGACCAGGGGCTGTCGTCGTAGGCAAGTTCCCGAAATCGCTCGTAAACATGCCGCGGAAGCAGTATGTAGGCCGCGTTCGTTTGTGG
>DASVGM010000685.1:0-13427 GCA_036379555.1 Pirellulales bacterium
CTCTTCGGCCGCGGACGCACCTTTTGCCGCAGGTTCGCTCGGTCATAAAACGGCAATTCCACGACCGTCGCTTCAGCCATTCGTCCGCCGTGGCCGCGAATCTGAAACCGCGTGCCGGGCGATGCCTGCGAGGGTTGCACATAAGCCAGGCCGATGGCATACCCCAGCGTCGGACTCAGCGCGATGCTTGTCACGCGGCCGACGATCTCGCCGCGTTCGATCACCAAGTGGCATTCGCTCGGCAGCGGCCCGCGTTCGCTGGACGAAAGCGTGAAGCCAACCAATCGTCGCTTCAGCGGCTTGCGGCCGAGAATGCGCAAGCTGCGTCCGCCGACAAAAAACGGCTTATCGTCCTTCACCGCCCAGGCCATGCCGGCTTCGTGGGGATTGGTTAGCCCGTCGGTGTCCTGACTGACAATCACATGACCTTTTTCCAAACGCAGCACGCGTTGAGCTTCGACGCCAAAGGGGCGAACGTCGAGGTGCGCGCCGGCGCGCATCAGGCCGTCCCAAACATGGGCCGCCGAGCGCGCCGGCACATGAATCTCATAGCCGACTTCGCCGACAAACCCGGTTCGCAACAACCGGCAGGCGGCGCCGAGAACCTCGGCCTCGCGCAAGGCAAGATACGGAAAGCCGCTATCGCTCAAATCGAGATCAGTCAAGGCCGCCAGCAGCGCGGGCGCGTACGGCCCGGCCAGGTTCATGGCGGCGAACACGCCGGTCAAGTTGGCCAGCGTGACGTCGAGCCGCCATAAAATGGCCCAGCGCTGCATCTCGCGATAGACGCTGCCGGAGGCGCTGGTGGTGGTCGTCACGTAAAATCGGTCTTCCGCCACCCGGCCGATGACGCCATCGTCAATCACGACGCCGCTTTCGTCGCACATCAGGCCATAGCGCGTGGCGCCGGCCTTCATCTTGGCGAAACGGCCGGTGTAGATGCGTTCGAGGAACTCGGCGGCGTCCGCTCCGGCGACCTCCAACTTGCCCAACGTGCTCACGTCGATCAGGCCGGCCCGCTGACGCACCGCCTCCACTTCGGTGGCGACGGCGCGATCGCGATCGCCCGCCGCGCCATAAAAAGCGGGCCGCAGCCAATCGCCGGCCGGCATGAACGTGGCGCCCAGGGCCTCATGCCGCGCATGCAGGGCTGTTTCGCGATGTGGATGAAATCCGCGTCCGGCCAACTGGCTCAGCGGCACCGGATGAAAAAACGGCCGGGCGGTGGGCGAACCGGTTTGGCCCATTTGCTCGCCGCGGAGATGGTTCAGCACGCGCAGCGTATTCGTGTTGGCGATCTTTCCCTGACTGGGGCCCATGCCAAACGTGGAATAGCGTTTCAGTAGCTCGACGCCGTCAAAGCCTTCTTGCACCGCGTGCTCGATGTCTTTGAGTTGCACGTCTTCATCCAAATCGACAAACACTTTGCCGGCCGGATGATCGACCACCGGAAACGGATGCGAAGGCGGCACACGCGGCCACGCCGGTCGTTCATACGCCCGATCGGCGGTCGTGCCAAGCACGTAATCGGCCGCGGCCGCCCCGGCCGAGCGACCATCCAGCAGGCGATCGTCGATGGTATAAATGCCGTTCAAGCGGCCGGCCGTGAAAACGCCTGGGGGCGACACGTCGGGCACGAATTGCTCCACCTCCGGCGCATAGCGCATCTTGCCGCGCGCCTGGCAAAACAGCGAATCGGCCGGCGCCCAGCCGACACTCATCAAAAGCCCGTCGCACTCGACGCGCCGAGTTTGCGTCGGCAGCGGCAGGCCATCGCCATCCAACGGACAAACCATCACGGCGCTGATGCCGGTCAGGTCGCCGCCGCTGACCGCTTCGTAGACGGCATGACCGAGATGAATCTCGATGCCCGCTTGGGCGGCTTGCCGGGCAAGCTCCGTCAGTTCGCCCTCGGGTCGTAAATCGACCAGTGTGTGAACCTGGACGCCGACGCGCCGCATGTCGAGCGCGGCGCGATAGCCGTCGCTGTTGGCCGCCAGCACGAGCGGCCGCTCAAACGGTTTCACGGCGTATTGCCGCGTCAGTCTTTGCGCCGCGCCGGCCAGCATGACGCCGGGCAGATCGTTGTTGCGAAACAACGCCGGTTGTTCAAAGACGCCGGTGGCGAAAACAACGCTCCTGGCGCGCAGCTTGGTGAGCCGGCGATCGTCCACCAACGCCACCCAATGGTCGGCATAATAGCCGGCCGCGACGGCGCCGCCGGCAATGCGCAAGTTCGGCAGGGTTTGAGCGCGTTCGCTGAGCGAGCGCAACGTCGCGGCGCCGGCCGACGGTTCGCCTTGATAATGCAGGCTGCCGCCGACGCGCGACTGTTCGTCGACCAGCAACACGCTCAGGCCGCGCTCGGCGGCGGCGATGGCGGCCGCAAGGCCGCTCGGCCCCGCGCCCACCACCAGCACGTCGCACCAATCGTATCGCTTGGGAGTGCGCCGCCGCGGGGCCAGCGGATCGACGGCGCCCAGGCCCGCCATCGCCCGCATCTGTCGCTCCCAAAAAGGAAACAAGCCGCGCGGCTTATGAAATGTTTTGTAATAAAAACCGACGGGCAAAAAACGGCCGGCTTTGTCGGTGTGACGGGCCAGATCGTCGCGCAAACCGCCAATGGTATTGACGGCGGTCAGCTCGGCGCCTTCCCAAAGCGGCGTGACATCGGCGCGCACGTTGGTGTGCTCGCCGGCGGCAACCAGCACGTTCACGTCATGATTGGCCAGGCTATATATGCCGCGCGGGCGATGATACTTAAAACTGCGCCCCAGCAGTCGCACGCCGTTGGCCGCCAATGCCGTGGAGATGGTGTCGCCGGCGAAGCCGTAGTAGGTTGAGCCTTCAAAGCGAAACCGCAAGGGGCGCTCGCGGTCGATCCACTCAGCGGGCTGGGGCGGCAGGCGGTGGCGCGTCGCGCCGCCGGCCGCAGGCGGGTGTTCGTCGTTCAAGTTGCCGCTCCTTCCGCGCCATATAAATAGGTCCGCGCGATGCGGTCGTGTAAAGTATCGCGCTCGGCGACAAACCACGTGCCGCTAGCGATATGATACCACCATTCGCGCCGCACGCCCGGTTCGCCGGCGCGGTTAAAGACATAGTCGGCCCAGGCTTCATCGCCGGCCTGGTTCGCGTCGGGCATGGGCCGCACTTCGCCGCCATAGGCGAACTCCGAGAGTGGCCTGGGCCCGTTGATGGGGCAAATAAGTATTTTCATAGGAACATGGTAGTGCCCGTTCGTGCGAATTGGCAATAACGGGAAAAACGCGGGGAAAAGCCCAGTTCTGCCGGATTGGCAGGCGGCGCGGCAAACTGGGCGAAGCATCAGCAGCCGCGAAATCGCCCTTTATGCGCGCCAAGCGGCATGGTATAAGAGTAGGTGTGGAAAGGGTTTAAGCTTTGCGGCGGCGCTCGCCTGATCGCCGTCAAACGCATTTGGTATCGCAATTGCGTCCGCTCTGGTTCATCTGCCATTGGCGACCAGATTGCGGTCGCGGTTGGAGCTACGCCGTTACGAGGCGTTTTCATGCATACTTCCATTCTGATCACTGACGATGATCGCGGTTTTCGCGAGACCTTGCGAGGGGTTTTTGAGCCTGAGGGGTTTCATACCCTGCTGGCGGAAAGCGGCCTCGAAGCGCTCGATATTATCCGCGCCACCGACATTCATCTGTTGTTGGTCGATATGCACATGCCACGGCTCACCGGGCTGGAAACACTGCGTCTGGCCAAAAAGCTGAAGGCGCGGTTGCCCTGCATTCTGCTCTCCGCGGAGCCTGACGAGAAACTCGTTGAACAGGCTCTGCGGGCCGAGGCTTTCTCGTTTCTCACCAAGCCGGTCAGCCGTCAAAACATTATCGCCACGGTGCGCATGGCGTTGTCCAAGACTTACGGTTGGTCGTTGCCCACGAGCGGCCCGTTGACTGACGCCGCGGGGCAAGCGGAAAAACCGCTCGTCATCCCGCCGAGTCAACAATCGACAAATCAGGACTGATCTGGTTCAGTTCCTTGCCCAGAAAATGAACGATTTGCCGCGTGGTGGACATCTTGCGTGCCCGCTCGACAATCGCCGCCGTCTGCTCGCGCGTGAGCCGCGTGGCCAGTTCTTTCATAATGGGAATGAAGGCCGGGCTCATGCTGTAGCTGCGCAGCCCCATGCCAAACAACAGCAAAAACGAACGCGGCGCGGCCGCCATCTCGCCGCACAACGTCACCGGTTTGCCGGCCTCCAGACAAGTGCGAATGGTCTGGTACAGCACTTCAACCACCGCCGGGCAAAGCGGCTGGCAAAGATGGCTCACCTTGGGATTATCGCGATCGGCGGCCGTCAGGTATTGCACCAGGTCGTTCGAGCCGATCGAAACAAAATCAGCCTCCTGAGCCAGCCGGTCGACCGTGATCGCCGCCGCGGGCACCTCAACCATGAGACCGATGGGCACGTTGGCGTAAGGCAGCCCCTCGTGGTCGAGTTGCCGGCACGCCTTGCGAACCAGGCTGCGCACGCGCCGCAACTCATCGAGCGTGGTGATCATCGGAAACATCAGCCCCACCCGTTTTTTGGCGCCGTGCCCCGGCGCCGCCGCGCGCAGCACCGCCCGGATTTGCGTCAGAAAGAACGCCGGATGCTCGAATGACAGCCGTATCGAACGCCAGCCCATGAAGGGATTGGCTTCGTGGTCAAGCCCCAGGTAGCGCATCTTCTTGTCGCCGCCCACGTCGAGCGTGCGAAACGTCACGCGTCGTGAGGGACTGGCCGCGATCACCGCGCGATAGGCTTGCACCTGCTCCTCTTCGTCGGGCACGTCGTGATGTGTGAGAAACAAATACTCCGTGCGGTACAGGCCGACGCCGCTGGCCCCCATCGCGGTGGCGGCGTGGACGTCGGTCAGATTGCTGATATTGGCCAACAATTCCACCGGTTCGCCCTCGGCCGATACGGCCGGCTGAGCGCGATTGTGGGCCAGGTGGTCTTTCAAATCGACAAACTCGCGCCGCATGCGCCGGTAGGCCCGCGCCGTTTCCACGTCGGGATGAATTACGACATGACCTTCGCGCCCATCGACGGCGATCAAATCGCCGTCGGCCACCTCGTGCAAGATGTCGGGCACGCCCGATACGGCGGGTATGCCATGTCCGCGCGCCAGAATAGCCGCATGGCTGGTGCGGCCGCCCACCTGCGTGACGATGCCGACCACCTCACGCTGGTCGATGGTGGCCACGTGGGAGGGAATCAGTTCATTGGCGATGAGAATCACGGGGCCGGCCATGCCGGGCGGATCGCTCGTCGTGTCGGACAGGTGCTGATTCAACCGCGACACGACGTCGCGCACGTCGGCCAGGCGATCGCGCAGGTATTCATCGCTGGTGCGCTCGAACAGCGCCGTATATTCTTCCAGCAGCCGGCGCAGCGCCGCGGGCGCTGTCTGCCGGGCCTCGACAATCCAAGTATGGACTTTCGATGTCAGCGAGGGGTCGTGCAGAATCGACTCATGCACCTGAAAGATGGCGGCCGCGCGCTGGCCAAGCTGGCCGCTGACTTTTTTATGCAACGCGCGCAGGTCGCGTATCGACTGCTCGCGCGCCTGATCGTAGCGGGCCAATTCGCGCAGCACGGCGTCGTCGTCGGGCAACTCCGCCTCTGAGCCGGGAAAGATTTCATGCAAGCAACAGGCCCGGCCGATGGCGACGCCAGGCGAGACAGGCACGCCGCGCCGGGTGTGTTGCCGGGCGGCGGCGCGGCGCGTCCCCCCTGCCGCGCCGTCGCTCATGGCCGGCGATCGCGGTGTCGCGGTATCTCGCTCTGATGGCCGCGATGCGCGGCGTCGCGACTTGCTCATGATGGTTTCAATGCCGGGGCTTGGCAGCCTGCTTTCAAAGCGACTCGATGCGACACGCGGGCGGAAATGACACGTCTGCGCGAAACATTTCCGCCCGTTTGCCAGTCTATGGTGGCCGATTCCGCGGCAAGAAGCAAGAGCGTCCGGACTTGGGGTGGGTGCTCGGCGTCCTCTTGGAGTGCGTGCGATTCATCGCCGCTTTCCATTGTCGCGGAGCGACCTTCTTTTTCTCGCGGTGCGTCTTGAACCGGCCGATCCGCCCTTGCCTCGCATGGTTGTCCTGACGTTGCAAGGCCCATGCAAACACCAAGACAACCGCTGGAACAAGGTTGGCCTACTTGGAATCGGATTGGCTATACGTTATGATCGGTGGAAAGATTCCGCCCAGACCGGGGAGCGTGTCATGTCGAGATGGTGTTTGGTCATAATGGAATGCCTGCTGCTTTCGGCGGCGGGCGGTTGTGGAAAAACTCAGCCCGCCGCAAGCCAGGTGGCCCTTGCGCCCACCGAGCAAACGACGGCCGGCGCCGTTGTTTATCAACATACCGGGCCGGCGACGTTTGGCGGCGCGTCTGGCATTCCCGGTCCCGTTGGCGCGGCGCTGCCGCAATCGAACGGCGATCCAACTGCGTCCGGCGTGGCCGCCACGACGGGCACCACGGCCATCGGCCCGGCGGGGCCTGTTGGCGCGCCAGCCGGCCCAGGCCCAATGCCGACCGGCCCCACCATGACCGCATCGACCGCCGGCGCTCCGGCGCCGCCTCTCTCGCCCCAAACGCCGGCGCCAACCGTGGCAACCGCACAACCACCGGTGACGGCCGCCGCCACAACCAATCCGCCGGCCGTCGCATCCAATATTCCCGCGACGCCATCGCCGGCCTCTGCGCCAAGCGCGACGCCCAGCGGCCCAGCGAGCGCCGTGGGCAGCGGCAACGTCGCCGCGCTGGCGGCGGCGGTCAACCAATGGCGAGCGCAAGGCGCCAACCTGGTGGGCGTCACGCGGAAAGACGATAAGCCCGTGCTGGCCGGCTATAGTTGGATGGTTCATCTCTTGCCTTACGTCGGCCACGACGATCTCCACAAAAAGTTCGATTTCGCCAAAGGATGGCATGAGAAGGAAAACCTCGCCCTGGCCTGCCAGGAGATACCCGCCTTTCTCGATCCGATGAATGGCAGCCGCCACATGACCATTGTCGGGCAGAAGAATGCCATCGGCCCCGCCTTCACACATTACGTCGGCATGGCTGGCGTGGAAGACTCTAGAAACCTCGTGGCCGCTGAATTGCCCCGTAGCGACAATCGAGCCGGCATCTTCGGCTACAACGAGATCGCCCGGCAGGAACAAATCACCGATGGCATCAGCAACACGGTGATGCTGATCAGCGCGGGCAAAATCGTCGGCCCGTGGGCATCGGGCGGAGGGGCCACCGTGCGCGGCGCGCGGGCGCCGTACTTTGACGACATCACGGGGTTCAGTTCCGGGGGCGATCCGGGCGCCGGCGCGCTGGCGGCCATGGCCGACGGCTCCGTGAAACGCATTTCCAAGGAGATCGACCCGGCGGTGTTCCGCGCGATGTGTACCATGCACGGCGCCGAAAGCATTGATCTGTCGGCTCATGGCAACGTCATTCGTCCACAGTAACCAACCCGGAGCCAAACTCATGTCTCGCCGGTTTTTGATCTCGCTGACGATGGTACTCGCCTGCCTGGGCGATGCGGCGCGCGGCGACTTCGTCGAATACAAACTTGGGGGCGGGAAGCTGCGCATTCTGCTGCAAGGCAAGGCCACGGGCCTGGCCGGCGGAAACATGCAGTTGCAGCACCCCATGGGCACGCTCTACTTCGACCTGCACGACGTGGAAATTCACAAGGTTCCGTCGCTCAACCAACAGTATGAAAAGCGATTGCGCGTCGCGCTGAACGAGAAAAACGCCCACGGAGTTTTCCAGGCCGGTGTTTGGGCGCTGAAACACGGCATGATTAACGAGTATTATGACGCGGTGCAGAAATCGTTGGAGATCGACAGCAACTTCGCCGAGGCCAAGCGCATTCTCGCCTTGCGCGAGAAACTGCACCAGCCGCTCCCCTCCAAGCCGGGCGAAGCCGAAGCGATGCGCAAATTTGTGCATCGCAATGAAATGAAGTTCGCCACGAGCAACCATTTTTCCTTGCTCTACGACACGCCCGACAAGCCGCCCAAGCAAGACAAGGACGATCGTAAAGTCCGCCCCAAAAAGCCGCGCCATGAGCTGCGTCTCGATCTGTTGGAGCGCGTGTACGAGAGTTTTTTGCTGACCTTCTTTTCACACGGCGTCGACCTGGAGATACCCAAGCAGCGGTTGCAGGTGGTGCTGTTCAACAATTACGCCGATTATAAAGACTTTTCCACGCGCCTCAGTTCGGAGCTGGTGAACGCCTCGGGCTTTTATTTACCGGTGCAGAACATTAGTTTCTTTTTCGATCACGCCTCCAGCGATACGTTTCAGGAACTGAGCAAGGTATCGGACAAAATAGGAGACATCGCCAAGAAACTGGTCAAAGCCAAAGCGCGCAACGCCAAAGACATCGTGCGGCTGGCCAACACGATCGACCTTTTGATCGACGTCGACCGCGAGAGCAACGACGTGACCGTGGTGAGCCACGAGGCGACGCACCAGATGGCCTCGAACACGGGCCTGTTTCCGCACCATGTGCGCGTGCCGTCGTGGGTCCACGAAGGGTTGGCGGCCTACTTCGAGTCGCCCAATGACGGCGCGTGGAGCGGTATTGGCGCCGTGAACGAGCAACGCATCATGTTCTATCGGGCGCTGGAGCCCGATCGCGTTCATTCGAGTCTGGATTTTATCGTTGGAGATCAGATCTTTGATTACGCAGGGTCGCTGGGCGCCATCCTGCATGGTTACGGTCAGGCTTGGGCTTTGACTCATTTTCTCATCGAGAAACACTTTGACGAGCTGATGCGTTTTTACAAGGCATTGGGCGAGTTGCCGCCCGACGTCAACTTTACTCCCGAAGTGCTCAACGCATTGTTCAACCGCACTTTTGGCACTGACCGCCAAGCGCTGGAGCAGGAGTGGCGGTCGTACATGCGCACGCTCAAGACCGACCGAGAAGAAGTGCTGGGCAAGAAATGACCGCCGACACTTCCTCACGAGTCATACTCAAGCCGCGCAAAGCGCGGCCGTTTTTCGCGCGGCATCCGTGGGTGCTCGATTCGGCGATTGAGCGCGTCGAAGGCGCGCCCGCCGATGGCGACGTGGCGGAGCTTTTCTCCGACCGCGGCCAATGGATCGCGCGCGGCGTTTACAACAGCCAAAGCCGCATTCGCCTGCGCCTTTACACCTGGCGGCTTGACGAACCGTTGGATGGCGCCTTTTGGCGGCGGCGAATCGAAGCGGCCATTGCCATGCGCGGCGAACTGTTCCCGCCGGCCGCGCACCAAGCCCTGCGGCTGGTGTACAGTGAAGGCGATGGACTGAGCGGGCTGATCGTCGATCGCTATGGCGACTACCTGGTGATGCAAATCGCCGCGCTGGCCATCGCCAGGCGGCTGGATGGCATCGTTGAGGCGTTGGTTGAGCGGTTGCGGCCGCGCGGCGTGCTGGTGCGTTGCGATCGCGACATCGCTCGGCTGGAAGGTCTGCCGGCCGTGCTCGGCGATGAAGCCGGCTGGGGCGAAACGCCCGACGGGCCTGTGTTCATCGAGGAGCATGGCCTGCGCTTTGGCGTCGATCTCGCGGCGGGGCAGAAGACCGGGTTTTACTTCGATCAGCGCGAGAATCGCCGCGTGGCGGCGGGCTATTTTCGCGACCGCCGCCTGCTCGACGTTTTTTGTTACAGCGGCGGTTTCGCTTTGCACGCGGCGCGGCTGGGCGGGGCCGGCGAGGTGCTGGGGGTTGATTCCAGTCCGCAGGCCATCACGTTGGCCAAAGCCAACGCCGAATTGAACGCAATCGCCAACGTGCGCTTCGAGTGCGGCGACGCTTTCCGAACTCTCGAAGCGCTGGCCGCCGACGGCCGGCGCTTTGGCGCCGTCGTGCTCGATCCGCCCAAGTTCGCGCGCCGGCGCCAGGCGGTCGAGGAAGCGTTGCGCGCTTATCACAAATTGAATCTGCTGGCGCTGTCCGTGCTGGAGCCGGGCGGCATTTTAGTCACCTGCAGTTGCTCCGGCCACGTCACACGCGCAGATTTCTTGCATGTTTTGGCCGAGGTCGCCGAGCGCGCCGGACGCGACATTCAAGTGCTTGAGCAGCGCGGCGCGGCCGCCGACCATCCGGTTAGCGCGACGTGCCTGGAAAGCGAGTACCTGAAGTGCTTTGTCTGCCGGATCGCGTGAAAAGGCGGAACGGTTGGCATCGGGAACTCATCACAGGCTTCCAGGCTCCCGTCACGTAGCCAGAGAACATCAAGGTTCACCTCGTCCCGACTCATCGGGCCGTCATAGTTGAGTGTCGTTGGTCATGGCTTCCTCTTGCCGCACTTGGCCGCACTTGGCCGCACTTGGCCGCACTATATCAGCATCCAGCCCGAGCCTGTGCCACGACCCGATTTCCGTATTAAACCCCACTCCTGCAACAACTTAAGATCGTGACGAAGCGTTCTGCGTACACGGCCACGCTCACCGCCCCGCCTACGATGGAATAATCGCGGTGAATCAACGCGTTGACCAACGCTTCGCGTAGCGCCAGCGGCGGGAACAGCGGCTCGTCAATCCGCTCCATGACTCCCGACTCAAACCGTCCGGCCACTGGCAGATGCCTTCGCAGGAAGATGTCGGCCTCTCGAAGCAGTTTGAAAGCGTGGCCGGTCAATTGCTGCTGGTCCACGAACTCCGCTTTCGTAATCCCCTTGAACCGGGCCATTCGCAAGCCGCACTGCGGATAATCCGGGAAGGGATCGACGGCGAACGCCACCACTGCCGCTTGAGTCGTCCCGGCCGGGCCGGCGAGTTTCAACCGCTCCAACGCCTGCACCGGGTCGGTGATTGGCGAATCGAGCCGGTTGGCCGCCACGGCATCGCGCAGCATCAGGCCCACTTCGGTCATGTCGAGTGGGGGAGAAACAGGGGCCGTCCGGTTCTCCCAGCGCAGCGTGGAATGGTCTCGCTCCAACAACCGTCGCTGGTATTCCGGTTGCGGCATGATCGAAGTGGTCGAATTCAGCCGCCGATACGCTCGCCCGTGGAACGTGTGTGGCGCCGACGGGCTGGAATCGACTTCGATGATGAACACCTCCTGCCCGTTCGCCAACGCAACTCGCATTTGACGGATGGCGGCGGGCGGCTCGAATTGCGCGTATGCCTGAGCCAAATCCTTGAGCGTGGCATCGGAGATTGTCTGCCCGCGAATCTTGCCCTGCTCGGTCACGCCGATCAGCACACGCCCGCCGGCGCCGTTGAGCATTCCGCACAGCGCCTTCATGGCGGCTTCCCGTTCCGCCGTCGATTTCTTGAATTCGAGCGTGTCGGATTCGCCCTGTGCGATGGCATCCGCCAGTTGCTTTTCGGTCACGATTTAATCCTCAGCTTCCGAATGGAGGCTTCGACGCCGGTGCGAGTGTGGCCCTTGGGTTTCGCTTCGACCACGCCGATCGCCTTGGCGCTTCCGTAGAGCATGTAGTCGGCGTCGCCGGTGGTCAGTGGAAATTCGCGCACGGCCGACCCCAGGCTCGCCGTGATGTTCATCTGGGCGAAGTCTTGCACGATCCATCCCGCTTGTTCAAGCTGGCGGTCAATCTGCCGGCGGGGTCTTTGTTCGGGGGTCATGCGCCGTTGTGCTGGCAAGTCACCGGGGATTCGTCATGGATCGTCGTCCGATGCCCGCCCTCCGTTGCCGGCAGGTCAACACTCCCATTGACCACCTCGGATTTTGTCTACGGAATGCAAGTATCCTACGATAGCGGAATGCAATCAGCAAACATGCACCCGTTTGCCCTAGAACCCGCATTTTAACGTAGCCTCATTTCGTTCCTTTGGCTATGCTCTTCACCTCGGTACACCTACTTTGAGCTTCTCATGACGGCGAACCTAAGCAATTTGTGAAGGAATGGCTTGCGATGCACCGACGGTTGTTTCTTAATTCGGGGCTGGCCGCGTTGGCGGGCGGCATGCTGGGCTGCCGCGGCAATCAATTCGCCAAGGTCAAGCGGCCCGGCGATCCGAACATGATCGGCAGCCATCAAGCCGGCGGCGAAACCTGGCGGCCGCTGATGGACGAGGCGGTGGCCAAGTTGCTTGGTCGTCACGCCGTCGCGCGGCAACCGCTCCCCGATGGCCAGGTGCCGCCGCCCTTGCGAATCTGCTTTGTGGGCGTCGAGAATAAAAGCAGCGAGGAGATGGGCGACTTCAAAGACCAGATTTACGAGCAAATCGACGCCAAGATTCTCGCCAGCGACGTTTTTCAATCGGTCAGCAGGCGGTACGTCGAAGCGGGCCTGTTGCAGACGCGGCTTCGCCCCGACGTGCTGATGGTGCCCGAAAACATGCGCGTCTTCACCGCCATCATGGAGCAACAGGGGCAGCCGTTCGACTTTTTGCTGTATGCCACCATCACCTCCGGCACCACGCGCGAGAACAGAGATTATCAGCGCGACTACCTGCTGACGATGGAATTGATCGACGTTCACAACGGCCAATACGACAAGCAATCGGCCGCGCTCAGCAAGGGGTATTATCACTCGCGCTTGAGCCGGTTGATCAAAGGGTAATCCGGCGTCCGTCGACTGTAATGGCAACGCTCACCATCTATTACCGCATTATGCTCGCGGCGGTGCTGCTGCTGGCGGCAGGCTGCGCGACGCACGAGCGGCGGTTAATGGCCATTCGTGATGGCTTTTACGCTGGCGATTTGCCGATCGCCGAAACGGCGCTGGCCAACGGCTTGCAACACGACCGCCGCGACCGCGACGTGTTGCAGCTCGAACAGTCGATTGTCGAATTGGCGGGCGGCCGTCCCCAGGAAGCGGAGCGGACGCTGCGCGAGGTGCGAGATCGTTTCGATGAGTTGGAACGCGCCCGCACCGGACGCTCGGCGTTGTCGCTGATTACCGACGATACCTACAAAACCTACGCGGGCGAAGATTACGAAAAGGTTTTGATCCGCGCGTTTCTATCCATCGCCAACCTGCTGGGCGATGGACAAGACGCCGGCGCCTATGCCTTGCAGGTGACCGCCAAGCAGCAGCAGATCATCGCGGCCGCGGCCGCCGATTCGAGCGACGGCCCCAATCCAAAATTGGCCTATAAACAAGTGGCCGCGGGGCCATATCTGCGCGGGTTGATTCGCGAGGCGACGCACAGCAACTATGACGATGCCGCGCGGGCCAGCGCGCTGGTGGTCAACTGGGCGCCGCAGTTTCGCTATGGCCGCGCCGATCTCGAACGGGCCCGCCATGGCCATCATTCGGCGCCCGGTAATGGCGTGCTGTATGTGTTCGCGCTGGTGGGTCGCGGGCCGTACAAGGAAGAGGCGGTGGAGCTGCCTACCACCGTTTCGCTATTGATCGCCGACCGCATTCTTTCAGCGACCAACAAGTATAGTCTGCCGCCGACGATTGCGCCGGTTAAAGTGCCGCGAGTCGTCGTTCCGCCGA
>DASVGM010000686.1:0-9824 GCA_036379555.1 Pirellulales bacterium
GTGTTCGCCACGAGAAACACGTAATGCGACGTCGGCAACGTGACCGCCAGCGTCTGGCCGTCGCAAGCATGGCTGCTGGCATCGGCCATATCAGCGAAGTGCGCTTTCTTTCCATTCCATGACACACTTCCGCTCGCATCCAAAACGACGCCAGGCGACTCACCCCTTGATGCACCGCTCGTGGAAAGGGGCGCCACGCGATGCCAAAGGACGCCATAGGCATCGGCGAGTAATCGCCAAGTCGCATCGCCATCGAAAACGAACAGCCGATCACCTTGCGTCACGACCGTCGGCGGTCGCAAGCACGGCCCGCCAAAGCCACGAAAGCCGCCCGTCGTGCCAACCAGGCGCGGCGAAGACGCCGCCGTTTTTGCATCTGTGCCGCGCGGCTTGTACCAGCGATCGGCATCGAGCCGGTCAAGCTGTCGCCAAAAACCGTCCTCCGCCAGATCAACAGGCAGCTCAAGCAACCGCGCTGAAACCTTTTGCGGCAATTGGCGGGCAATACCGAGAGCGGCCGCGCGGTACTGTACCAACCCCGCCATCCACGCCGCGACTTTGCCGGCATCAAGAAACTGCGACACGCCGTCGCAGTCAGTTGCCAGATGCCCCATCATGCCAATCCACTGCGCCGGCCGTCCCGATGGGTGCGACGCCAGGCAAGCGACAGCGTTGCTGACACAGCCCGCGATGCGAAACGGATCGCGTGCCAAAAGCGTGACTGCCGGCGGCAAAACGTCTTGCCAGGCGGCCGACATGTGTCGGTGTTTTGCTTGCGGCCCCAGTAGCCCGGCGGAAAACAGATCGAGCGAAACATCGAAGAGCGCATTGGCCACCACGCGGCACCGCTCCGGCTGCGCAACAGCCACTTTGCAGATCAGTTCATTCACGGTGGTCCGCAAGTGCCGCTGAAAGCCGGCTACGTTGATGTTGGCGCCCAACCGCTGCCGAACCTGGAAACGCTGGTTCAGCGCTTCGCGGTCCTCGCGCAGCGCGGCCGCCAACGCGGGATGAAGCTCTCCGTCGGCGGCAGGATCAGGCATGTTCGCTCCCGCGCCCAAAGATATCCAAGATGTTTTTTTCGAGCGATTCGGATAGCTTGCCCAGCGTTCTGTAAAAAATGCACTTGTGATGGCTGAGATCAAAGTGCAGTCGTTGGCCGTCGCGCGCGACGAGCATCACCGGCTTGTTCAAGCCCCACGCATAGCCGACTTCCAAATAGACGTTCGGCTTTTCAAGGGTCAAGTCGGCAATGACGAATTCAGCGTTGCGAATGCCGTCCATGATGCGGTCGACAATATTGCCCGCGAAGATTGATTCATCGACCTTCTCGCAGATGTAGCCGCAGCGCCGCACCGCGCCGTAGATGCCGAATTGATAGACGTCTTCAAAATCTTCGCTGAACGGCATTGCCACGAAGACGCTTTTCTTTTGGGCCGGCTCGGCGGCGGGCCGCGTGCCCACGTCGAGCGTGGCCGTCGCCGGTTCGCCGGCCGTGTGGCCCGCCGCCGTCGCCGCCGACACAATCTCCACGCCCTCCAGCAGCTCTTGCAATTGCTCGCAGCGCCTTTGGTTTCGCTCCACGAAGATGATTTTCCGCAATTGTCCCAACGGCCACGTCGCCAAGCCTTGCTGAAATCCAAAGATCATGGCCCGGAGCGACTCGGCCACGTCCAGACCGTAGCCCGCGCCGTGGACGGTCGTGGTGAGCGTACACACGGGCAAGTTGCGCTGGCCGATCAGTTCGATGGCGCGTCGGGCAAACTGGTTCATCTGCTTGTAGCCGAAGCCTCGCAATCGCGGCACGCCCAAGAACAGCGTGCGTTGGGCGGCGATCGCCGTGCCGGTTTCAAACAGCATATACTCGCCTTCGGCCGGCGAAATGTCCGACTCCTGACAAATGCTTCGCTGCTCCAAACGCGCGGCGATGGCCTGATCGGCGCCGTACAGGTTTTGGGCGTGCTTCAACAGCAGCAAATCCGAGGCGACCGCGGCCACGTCGGCGCATTGAACGGAGATCTCAATTGGCGTCATTTTCCCTTCCATTCGAGCCAGCGCAAGTAATTGGTGTATCGCTGATGAAAGTATTTTAGCTTCAGCACGTCGTCGAACATGTGCCCGTAAAATTTCCGCGACTTGCTCCACTGGCCGAGCGTCCGTTCGATTTTTACCAGCCGTGATTTCACCTCACGGGCGGACACGCCATCAAGGCCGCGGTCAAACTCTTCCGTAAACTTCGCGACCGGATCGTCGCGGTCGAGGTCCAAGCGATCAAACTCCGCGCAGGCCAGGTCAAACAGCTTGCGGATCCAGCCGATCTTATCGGTTCGCAGCATCGCGTTTTCAGCCGCTTCAAAGAACGGGCAATCGGCGTCTTGCGCCAGTTTGTCGTGTAACACGAAGGGCAGAATCTGCCGCACGTCTTCCAGCGAAACCTCTCGCGATCCGCGGAAAAAGGCCATCGCCTTCACGAAGACGAGCGCCGTCATCATGCTCCGCACTGACAATCCGGTGCGCGTCTGGGCACCCAAATCTTTGAGCTTGTCTTTGCCCGTCTCCTGGCCGGCCAATTGCGACCAATCGGCGCCGGCCAACTTGAAGGTGTCTTTGGTCTTATACTCAAACTGCATCGCGGCATGGTCGCTGAACTCGAACTGGCTGGCGAAGAACTCCAGCCGCCGAAGCAGCTCGACCGGCACCCGCACTTTGAGAATTTCGCCCCGTAGGCGACCGGCGTCTTCATCGCTGAAAATGATTTGCGGCGGAACGACCTCCTCCGGCCGGATGCCCGATTCGATCCGGTCGAGCAAATCGCCCAAAAACCGCGTGTTGAAGTGCAGCGCCTTGACGACGATGTCGATGCGGTCGCGCAGCGCTTCAATGACCTGGTAGGTGCCGCCGCCGGCGTCGTCGTTGGCGGTCAGATACCAGGCCGATTCCGGACACTCGAAGGTTTGATCGAAGAGCTCGGCGTAATTGTCGGCCATCAGCGTGAGCAGGGCCGATTGCGTGCGCGTGGGAATGCGGTTGTATTCGTCGATGATTTTCACGCGCATCGAGAGCCATTTACGCCAGCCGATGCCGATCTGGTCGAGGCTTTTCGCCGTGACCAGGTCAGCCGGCAGCGGACTTCCGATCAGATCGGCGATGGTCATCTGCGGCTGGCCTTTCTGGATGGCTCGCCGCACTTCGCGCAGCGGATAGCCGGCCAGCACGCCCATCAAGATGGCGCTCGATGTCTTGCCGCGTCCGGGGCCGCCGATCAACAGGCACTTTGCCCGCACGGCGAAGGTCAACAGTGGCAACAAAACAAAGCTCGAATAACTTTGGCCTGAAGGAAGCGTCAGCGAACTTTTCGCGTCGCCAAACACGAAGGTCTGCGGGGGGCTATCGTGATACTCGATGTCATAAAAGGGACTGATGACGGCATGATTGACGACCCAAAAGTACGCCTGCCGGAGTTTTTCGTCCAGAGGCAGGCATTGCGTCGGTCCTTCTTCGACATGCACCGGGCCGCGATACAGATCGGCCACGTCGAATTCCTCGGCCTCCGCCTGGACCTGTGGATTGGTCGGCGCCTCGGAAAGGCGCTGGAACAATTTGCCGAGCATACACCGTGTGTTCGATCAGTCGTTTTGAATGTTCGCCATGCCTGCGCGACGGTTCGCGCGGAAAAGCCGCGTACCGCGCCGCGAACCCGTCATTATACCGGGCGGCGGTTCGCTGTCTGCGCTCGATCGTTGTTTCAAGCGCGCCGCAGGTTTTCACAATACGACAAATAATTCAAAAGGCCCGGCCGGCCAAATGGTCGATCGGTTTGCCGATTTCGGTCAACCGCAAAACTTCGCGCGGCATGTCGGAGGCCAGCCGAAGCTGGCCGACGTTAAACAACACGTGCGTGATGGTTGAGATCAAATGCGAAGGCCGATACGGCTCCGTGATCGCCCGGCCGGCCTGGCCGTCGGATTGGCCGATGACCTGCCCCATTTTCAAACCGCCGCCAAAGAGCAACAGGGGGGTCAGTTCGCCGTAGTGGTCTCGGCCGCCGTTGTTGTTGAGCCGCGGCGTGCGGCCCATCTCGCCGGTGACAACGAGCAGGATTTTGTCTTCCAGGCCGCGCTGGCGAACATCGTCGATGAAGGCGCTCACGGCGTGATCGACCTGCCCGCCCATGCCATAAATGCCGGCCATCCGCTGGGGGCTATTGCCGTTGGCGTGGTAGTCCCAGCCGCAGTCCGAAACCGTCACAAATCCGCAGCCGGCCTCGCACAGCCGGCGCGCCAACAACATCTGCCGGCCCAGCAAGTTCGATACGCGCCGCATGTCGTACCAGCGCGTCAGTTCTTGCATCGAAAACAAATGGCTGGTGTCATAACGGGCGATCGTCGCCGGGCTCTCACGTGAAAGGTCAAAGGAGTCGGCCACGCCACGCACCACCACCTCGAACGCCTGCTGTTGATACCGCGTGAAGGCTTCCATCGCGCGTGACAAATCGGCCCGGCGGCGCAATTCGTCGAGTTGACGCAACAGGCCGCGCCGGTCGTCGAGCCGCGCGGCCGGCAAGTGAAGTTGCATGTCTTGCTTCAAATCGCCGCCGCCGCTGGGATTGAAGGCGGTATAGGTCGCTCCTAACGTGCCGGCCTGCGTCAAGGTCGGCAGCGCCCCGGTCTCGAAATTCGATTCCAACTTCAGCCCGTCGCGAACCGCTTCGGGCAAGACCAACACATTCGTTGGCAAGCCGCTTTGGGGATGGTTGGTGCCGCGCACGCGCGCGTAGGCGGCACTGACGGCGGGCGCCTCTTTATCGCCGCCGGTGACGACATAGTTATAGACGTGTTCGGCGCTGCCCGAACCGTACGATCGTACAACCGCAATCTGGCCGGCGCGCTCAGCGAGTTGCGGAAAAGTCGCCCCGAAAGCAACGCCCGGCAGCGAGGTTTGCACGTCGCCGGTAATGGAGCGAAATTCGATCGGCGCCGACATTTTCGGATCGAAGAATTCGATATGCGGCGGCCCGCCCTGCAGGAACAAGAGTACGACGGATTTGCCGGTCACCAGAGGGGTGTTTTCGGCCTGAGCGGCGGCCGCGAGCGTATTGGTCAAAGCAAGCCCGCCCAGCCCCAGCGTTCCCACACGCAGGAAATCACGTCGCGAAAAGCCCTGACAGTGATGTGTGGGACGGGGATCGCTGATCGTGAGCACGGCAAGTTCCTTCCAATGTCAGACCACTGCGCCCCCTTCATGGTGATTATAATCGGGATTCCCACTAACCCCGTCCAGAAAAGAACGGGACGGGCGCCGCAAGTGGCTGATTTGCCGGCTACTCGTGCCGCAAAGCCTCGGTGGGCAGCAAGCGCGCCGCGCGCCAGGCCGGGTATAATCCACCGATCAGGCCAACCAGCATCGCGATGCCGACTCCTTGCCCAACCACCGTCGGATCGACCTGGCCGCTGATCACACGACCATACGTCGGCATGCTGCTTAAAACGCGCGTGCCGACGATTGCCACCGCGGTGCCCAGCACCGCGCCGATCATCGCCAAAAGCAGCGATTCCAAGAGCACCATGCGCATCACTCGCGAACTTCGCCAACCGACCGCGCGCAGCACGCCGATCTCGCGCACACGTTCCAAAACCGACATTACCATTGTGTTCAACGTGCCGATGGCGCCCACCAGCAAGGCCACCGCGCTGGTCAACCAGGCCGACGAACGGGCCAGGCGCAGCTCAACGGCGGTGTCGGCGTAGTCGCGGCCAGACATCGCCTCAATGCCGGAGGCGAGCTTCTTAATGCGGCCGCGCAGCGCTTCGATCGACGCCTTGTCTTTGTCCTCGGCGGTGACCATGAAGAAAGTAATGTCGCCCTCGCGGCCCAGCAATTTTTGCAGTTCGGCCAAGGAGGTCACCAGCGAGCCGTTTTCAAACACGTTGAAGGTCTGGTAAATACCGACCACCGTGAACTTCTCGCCTTCGATCACCTCCAATTCGTCGCCTACTTTTTTGCCCAGGTCTTTCGCCAGCACGCTGCCCAACATCACCACGCGGCCGTCCTTTTCAGAAATGTCGCGGCCCTCCACCACGTGCATCTGCTGAAAGTACGAACTGTCGGGCGGCCAGCCGTTGATGTTGACGCCAAACAGGTCGTGATCTTCAAACGAAACCACGTCCATCAGGCCGGGCAACACTTCCGCGACATTGGGCAAGGCGGCGATTTTTTCGCGCAGGCCGATATCGAGCGAGCTTGTCAGCCGCTGCGCCACGCCCGCGCGAAACACCACCAGGTCGGCCCCGTGCTGCTCGTATACCTTGAGCAGTTCGGTTTCAAATCCCCGCGCGATGCCCACCAGCATCACCACCGCGGCCACTGCGATGCCCACGCCCGAGGCGGTCAGCGCCGATCTGACCTTGCGGCGGCCGACGTTCTTCAAGACAAAGCTCAAAAAATGCATGGCTGTGATCGTTGGTCTCGCCAGCGGGCCCAAGGGCTATTTCTTGCCGGGTGCGCGGTCTTCGGGCAGGTACAACATACGGCCGCAACTCTGGCAGCAGACGACGCGGTCCAAGAGCAGCGAGTTAAAAATATTGGCGGTCAGGTGGTGATAGCAACCGCCGCACGTTTCAGCTTCGGCCGCCGCCATGGCGTCGCTCCCCTTGGCCTTGACCACGCGTTGATACGTGTCGCGAAAATCGCCGGGCAATTCCACTTCGACCTTTTTCAGCTCTTGTTCCAGGCGCTGGACATCGGCCGTCAGCAAGTCGTGCTGCTCGCGAATCTGCTTTTCAGCCTTGCCGAGCTCTTCGTGTCCTTTGGCGAGATTCTGTTCCGCCTCGGTGATCTGCGCGGCGTAGCCGTCGATTTTTTCCAACGCTTCAAGAATCTCATCGGCCAGCACGCTGCCGGCCATTTCATCGGCGGCGATTTGGTCTTTCAGCGCCTGAAATTCGCGGTTGCTGTTGGCGGCATTGAGCTTGATCTTCAGGTCGCGGACCTTGGCTTCGCCGCTTTTTAACAGCAACTGCTTTTGGTCGGCGCCGACGCGCGCCGCCTTGGTGTCGGCTTTGACCTGGTTCAGCTCGCTTTCGAGCCGCGCCACGGTGGTTTGCCGCGCCTTGATTTGCTTGGGGCCGCGCTCCAGACGCTCCCGCAAGTCGCCAAGTTGCCGATGAATGCGATGGAGCTCGCGCAACACTCCAGTATTGACGGACATCGTGTGTTCGCTCCCTCCCCTGGTTTGTCATTAGTTCAAACCATCATTCTACCGCGGCCGGCGAACAATGGAACCATCGCTCAAAAAGCCGCGAATCTGACATAAGCGGCGGCAATCTTGGAGTGCGGCGATTCATCGTGGCTCCGCCGCTTGCAGCACATGCCGGTTGGCCATGCTGATGCCGCTGGTGATCGCGCCGATGATGCCCACGAACCCCTGGTCGGTGCCGCATATAAACAGGTTTTTCAAGTGTGTGGCGCCGTCGTAATGCTTTTTCGCCGCGCCGTAGACCGCGCCGTTGTCGTGGCCGGTGAAGCGTTTGATGGTCGTCGGCGTGAACATGTCGGTGGCGATGACGCGGCCGCGGAAGTCGGGCGTAAAACGCACCGCCGAGGCGAGCATCCGATCGTAGCCTGCCAGCTTGGCCAGGCGGTAATCCGCTTCCGGTAGCGACCGCCAAAGGTTGTAATTGGCCAACATGGTCACACGCACCATGCCCTCAACCGGTGGTTCATCGTAGACAAAATTATTCGGCGAACAGATTACGCCGCTGCGGTAGTCGAGCAGATCGCACGCTTTTTGCCAATGAAACGTCGGCGAGTCGTTGAAGAAAATCACCGTTTCTTCGTGCCCCAGTTCGCGCGGCTGGCAGTCGAGCACCGCCATCGCCTCGCAAAAAGAAAGCTGGCCCGCAGGATCCGACTCAGCCGTGGTTTCAGCGCCGCAAAGCCGCATCGTCTCGCACCAACCCGCGCTGGATAAAATGTGGCGCGCGGTAATCTCCGTGCCGTCATCGAGGAGCAGCCGCTCCACCGCGCCGTCTTCAACCACCAGGCGGTTCACGCCCGCGCGCAGCCGCAAATCGCCGCCGAGCGCGCGAAACCGCCGCACCAGGGTCTTTAAGATCAAACGCACGCCCGCCGCCGGCCGGCCCAACCCTTCAAAAAAAATGCTGCGGAACATGATGCAAAACTGCGCGAAGTCCATGTCGTGCTCGCGCGCGCTGCCGTAATACATCAATGGGCAAAAGAGCATTTCCACCAAGAGCGGATCGCTGATAATGCCCGACACGACCTCACGGGCCGAACAGTCGGCGCGCGTGAAGTCGAGATCGTCGTAATCGGCAATTTCCGTAAGCAGTTTTTCAAACTTCGCTGTTTGATCGGGAAAGTGCCGCTCGATCTCCGCTCGCAGCAACTCAAAGTCGTTGTTGAAGCGGAGCGAAACCTCGGGAAAGGCGATGCGCGAACCGGCCTGCGGCAACAGCGACCACTCATCCCAGCCGATGCGCAACTGCCGCAGCAGCCGCGCGAGCGGCCCTTTTTTGGTTCCCTTGACGGTGAAGTTGGTCAGGGCGTGCAGCCCGACGTCGTAATTGCGGTCGTTGAGGCGGTAAAACGAGTTCAGCCCGCCGATGGTGGTGTGCCGTTCGAGTATGCAAACCCGCTGATCGTAATACGCCAGACGTATTCCCGCCGCCAGCCCCGACATGCCGGCGCCGATAATCACGGTGTCGTAATCGAACCGAGGGGAGCCAGTGCCCACGCTATCCCCTTTCTTCTCCCAGCAGACTTTGCAAATACTCGATGCTCTCGCGCGCCAGCCGCTCGGGGCCGGGAGAATAATCAAAAACCTCCACCGAAACCCAGCCGCGATAGTCGATCTCGCCCAGCGCGTCAAAAATGGGCCGGAAGTCAAGCGCGCCCATGCCCGGCCCTTGGCGGTTTGGGTCGTTGGCATGAAAATGAACCAGCCAAGGAGCACAACGGCGGATGATTGCGGCAATCGGCTCGGCCTCGGTCGACATCGCTTTGCAATCGAGGTGCAGGCGGCAATGCGAAGAACCGACCATTTCGATCAACCGAACGCCGTCGGCCGCGGTCAGCAAAAAATTGCCCTCGGCCGGCCCCAAAGGTTCGACCGCCAGCGTCACGTCAAGCTCCTCCAAGACGGGCATGGCCTGCTGAAAAACCTCGGCGGCATACTTCATGGCGTCGTCGTGGCTGACGCCCGGCAACAGGTTGCGCTGCAGCGGCGAGCCAAAAACGAGAAGCGAGCCGCCCAAATCGCGACACAGGCGGGCCAGCTCGCCCACGTAGTCGGCGGTGGTGTGCCGCACGGCGGCGTCGGGCGTTGTGAGATACAAACCCTCGGTTTTCGCCAGCAGCCAATGCAGGCCGATCACGTCGAGTCCGGCGTCTTGCGCTTGCCGGCGCACCTCCGCTCGGCGCGCCGCGCTGATCTTTCTGGCGTCGGTATGAAGGGTGAAAGGGGCGATCTCGATGCCCGTGTAGCCGCACTCACGCGCGAAGTCAAACGCCTTCTCAAAAGGCCAATCGACAAAGGTTTCGTTACATATCGCAAACTTCATGTTCGTGGTTGGCTGTTGGTTGGCGAAGATTGACCGGGCGACCGTTCAAGGCTACAAATTGGCATCCGCTTGCCGCGTGCAGTATACTCTGCGCGCGGCCTGAGTCGCAACCAACGCATAATCCGTCATTCCATCTGAACATCCGCAATCATGTCGCACGACGACATTCGCATCGGCACGCTGGTGAAAGCCGACCACAACCCGCTGAGCTACATCCGCCAAATCCTGCCTTATGGGTTTGAAAGC
>DASVGM010000687.1:0-3049 GCA_036379555.1 Pirellulales bacterium
GGAAGCCGCCCACCTCATCGCGCGCATGGTTCGCGGTGAAGTTCGACCGACGATGGCCCTGCGGCAACTGCCCATGTTTTGGGGCATCAATCATCAAGTGACGGCGCATAGTCCGATGAAAGAAGTGCTCGACCGCGTGCATGAGATCGAGCGCCGACCGGGCATTCTTACGGCCAGCGTCGCCACGGGCTTTCCCTGGGCCGATGTGCCCGACGTGGGGGCATCGGTCATTGTCGTGGCCGATGGCGATCAGGCGTTGGCTCGCGCCACGGCCGATGAATTGGGCGATTCCATCTGGCAGCACCGCGAGCGCTGGCAGCGGCGGCCGCTTTCGGTGCGTGAAGGGTTGGCGGCGGGCGAAAAGACAGGCCGCCATCCGATCATCTTGGCCGATCACACCGACAACACCGGCGGCGGCGCACCGGGCGATTCAACCGAGGTTCTGCGCACGTTTCTCGACATGAACCTCACCGACGCCTTGCTGCTCTACATGGTCGATATTGAGGCCGTTGAAAAAGCCCACGCGGCTGGTATTGGCCGCCGCGTGCGAATGTTGCTGGGCGGCAAGTCCGATCCGCGTCAGGGGCCGCCGGTTGAAGCGGACGCGGAAGTCGCGGCCTTGTCGGATGGGAATTTCAAATACGATGGTCCAATGTATGCGGGTCTGACGGGCAATCTGGGTCGCGCCGCCTGGCTGCGCATTGGGGGCGTATCGGTGGTGGCGGTGAGCAAGCGCGAGCAGCCGCTCGACGCGGCCTTCGCGCGTTCGCTGGGAATTGACTGCGCGGCGATGCGTTACATCGCCGTCAAATCAGCGGCCCACTTTCGCTCGGGTTTTGAGCGGCTGGCGGGTTCCATTCACAATGTCGACGCCGCCGGTATTCTCGTTCACGACTTCAGTCAACTTCCTTATCAGAAACGCCACCGGCCGTTGTTTCCGTTGGAGAAGGAGTAGGGTGGGCATTGCCCACCAGCGCCGATACGACATGAGTCGGGCAAGAAGGTACAGCATGCGACGCATTGAAACAGCCAACAGCGAGATTCGCGTCCTTCGCAATCAAAGCTTGGCTACGTTCGCTTGCATGGTTCTGGCGTTGACGTGCATTATTGTGCTCGGCATCTGGGGCGGCGTGCGCGACCTTCGCCGGGGACGCGAATCGCTGCTGCAAGCGAAAATCGCCGAGATGCGGTCGCACGCCGAGCGGACGGTGAATCACATCGAACGCGACCTCGCGGAACGCGAAACGCAAGCCGGCCTCAAAGAGCTTGGCAGCGCCGAGTGGTTGGTCGCGCACTGGAAGGAAGACATCCTGCCCCACGAAAAATGGGCCTACGCGGCAGTGGAGGATCGCAACCATACGCTGGTGGCGCATACAAATCCGGCGCTCGCGGGATCTCAGTTGCCGAGTGAATGGTACGATCACATCGTGCCCATGTCGGGCAGCGATGTCGTACGAACGCGCTTGCCGGCATTGACAGAAGGGCGGCCTGTGTTTGATCTGCGGTTGCCGATCAACGTAAACGACCGCCTGGCCGGCACTTACCATGCCGCGCTCAGCGTCGAATGGTTCGATCGCACCGCCGCCGCGGCGGAAAAGTCGGAGGTTTTCGGCTGGGTGGTCGTGGTGGGCGGCGTGGTGCTGGTCGTGCTGGTGGCCATCGCTTCACTCTACTTTATCACGCGGCAGGCCGCGGAACTTCAACGCGGGCTTGACCTGGCCGACGTGCGGCGCATCACGGAATTGAGCCAACTGATCGTCGGGCTGGCCCATGAGGTGCGCAATCCGCTGAACGCCATTCGCCTGAATTTGCACGCCATCGAACGCGTGCATCGCGGAGAGGCGCGCTTGCCCGACGACGAGATCACCGCCATCGTGCGCGAGTCGGTATGGGAAATTAGCCGCGTGTCGTCGTTGATCAGCGAGATGCTGGGCTACGCGCGCAGCGAACCGCCGAGAGTGGAAGAGATGGACATCCATGCGGAGGTGCGCGGCGCGCTCGACCTGGTGAAACAGGTGATGGAAGATCACCACGTAGCGGTCGTCGCGCGGTTGGCGCCCGATCCGATCTGGGTGCTCATCGACCGCGCCCGTTTCCGGCAGATCATGCTCAACCTGCTGAACAACGCGCGCGAGGCGGTGGGCAAGGGCGGGAGGATTGAAATCAGCGTCAGCCGTAGTGGCTGTTCGGTGGAATTGATCGTTAGCGATAACGGTCCCGGCGTTCCCGCCGGCAGCCAACATCGTATTTTCGAGCCATTCTATTCCACCAAGGACGTGGGCATCGGCCTCGGCCTGGCTTTGGTAAAAAAGTTTGTCGACGAAAGCGGCGGCAGTATTGTGTACGACGGCCGTTGTGATTCAGGGGGGCGTTTCGTGCTGCGGTTGCCGGAAGCGAGCGCCGCACGAGCAGAGGAGCGGATTGCATGAGCGAAAAGGGCAATGTTCTGGTGGTTGAAGACGAACAAGGCGCGCGCGACGCCCTGGCGCGCTTGCTGCGCATGGAAGCGTATCATGTCATTACCGCGCGCGATCCGGAGGAAGCGCTGGCGCACATCGACGGCGAAATCGGCCTGGTGATCAGCGACATGCGGATGGGCCCGGCAAGTGGCATCGATTTGCTGCGCCAGTGGCGCGAGCGCCGTCCTCATACGCCGTTTATTCTGGCCACGGCCTATGGCGATGTCGATTCGGCGGTCACCGCCATGAAACTGGGCGCCGAAGACTACCTGACCAAACCGGTCGATCCCGACGCCTTGCTGCAATTGGTGCGCGCCAAGCTTGTCGCGCCCGGCCCGTTGGCGGCCCAAAACGACGAGTGCCTGCTGTTTGATGTCGGCGGCCGCGGCATTTTAGGCCGATCGCCGGCCATGCTTGAGGTGTTCGAGCGCGTGCGCCGCGCCGCGCCCACCGACGGCCTGGTCTTGGTCTTGGGTGAATCGGGCACGGGCAAGGAACTGGTGGCTTCCGCCATTCACGGCTACAGCCGCCGCAAACCCGGCCCCTACATTGCCGTGAATATCGCCGCCTTGCCCGAAAGCCTGGTGGAG
>DASVGM010000688.1:0-13572 GCA_036379555.1 Pirellulales bacterium
TGTTTCGATGGCCGTCTGCTTGGCGATCGACCGTAATTGCTGTAATGCCCTGTCGATGGCCGGGGCCTGAGTCTCGTAATCGGGCGGCCGGCCGGCGTCGATGGCGTCATGGATGGACGCCAGCGCTTCGCCCAAATCGTCGCCGGCCACGACGATGGCCTCCCAATCGCGGCGCGGCACGCCGCTCGCCTTGGCGATCGCCGGCAATCGTTCCAGCGCGATGCTGGTTTCGTCGAGCGGCCGATGCGCATCGTGAAAATGGCCCGATGCGATGGCCTGCCGGATGGCATCGTGGTAGTCGTCCAACCGCTTCACCGCGTCGGCGTAGTCGGCGGGCAGCGGCACGTCGGCCGCGGTGAGCGGCGTCTCTTCTTCTTCGGCCGGAGCCACGGCGCCAGCGGATTTGGTTGGACCATCCTCTGGCTGGCAACCGCCGCCGGACGGCAAGAGCAGGGCCGCGCACGCGATCGTCGCGCGGGCGAACATGCGCCGCTGTCGGGCGATCAAACTGTCTAGCTCAACGTCAATCATGGAACTGTGTTTTCATCTGCTGTGGTATGCCGGGCGCGATCGGCGCAAAACTCCCGACATTGATACGATAACGAGCTGAAATTCCATACCGGATTTGTTTCGCACCGCCACCGCCGGGCTTGCCCCGGTGGAAGCGCTGACTGACAAGCTAGAACAAGGGCCCCCGATAAATACTTCCCGTTTTCGCGTTGCACCCGCCGCCGAAGGCGGCGGATGCAACGCGAAAACGGGCGCACGCGTTCGGCGCCGTGCATCTAGCCTGTCAGTCAGCGCTCGACGGGGGCAAGCCCCGGTCGTGGCGGAATAAATCCGGCATCAAGCAAGTCGCGGCACAACAACTGATTTTGCGCAGGCCAAGCCGGGAGGGCGCGCTGAAAGCGCCAATCAGATCAATTGCACGCCGGAACGAAGATGGCGCGCGGTATCACACAGAGGCAACGAGGCGAGATTCCTCGGCGGCGAAATTTGGCGCGCGCGGCCGCTTAATGCAGCCACATCGACTACGCCTGGCGAGGCGATCGCTATCCAAGGGCAAACACCGTCGCGCGCCACGGCGCCTTTGGCATCAACCTTGGCGAGCAGCCCGTCGCCGCTGATGAACGACGTGGGCCTGGATTTGCCGCCCGCGGGCGGTGCGAAGGTCAGTTCCCAACCGAACCAGAGCAGATGCACATGCTCCGTCACCCCGGCCATAATGCCATCAGCGTCGCACACCGCAGGCGCCGCGATTTCGCCCTGATGTAGGTCGAACCGGTGAGAGTGATGCGCGAGATCGCCCCCCACTTCGTGCGCGTGCTGAAAGGCCAGCGGCAGGCCATTGGTCAACAGCAACACCGCCGAAAGAAGCCAGCAAACAGCGTTATGCAAAAACTGACGCATGTCCGATTCAGTCTGTGAAAAGACAATTCGATTGTAACTCTCCTTCGCGGACAACGCAACCAGCTCTCCTTGAGGCGATGCGAAAACTCGCCGTGGGGCGGGCCGCCGGCCCGTCCGGTGGCAAAAGACGGCTCGGCGAGCCGCCCCACGATACGCTGCCGCAGCGGCCTGACTGTGCCTTTCGCTGGTTGCCGTTTGTCATGTATGCTGGGCGAATGGTCGTCGATCATCAAGTGTCACCCTCCGCGCGTGCGGCGCAGTTTGCCATGATGTGCTGCGCGCTCTTGCTGCCGACGGCGGCGGCATTGGCGTATTTAATCGGATTGGCCGGGCACCCGGCCGCCCGGTTCGCCTACCCGGCCGGCAAGGTGATTCAATTCACGTTGCCGGTCGCCTGGGTCATTCTTTTTCAGCGGCGGCGAATCGCCATCCGTTGGCCGACTTCACATGGGCTTGCGGCGGGCGCGGGCTTGGGGCTGACCGTCGTGATCGCCATGTTCGCGCTCTACTATGGCTACTTGCGCACGAGTCCGGAGTTTGTCAGCGTGCCCGCGATGGTCGCCAAGCAAATGACCGACTTTGGCGTCACCTCGCTGGCCGGCTTTTTGGTGTTGGCGGGATTCATCTCTCTGCTGCATTCGCTGGCCGAGGAATACTACTGGCGTTGGTTTGTCTTCGGCCAGCTTGCGGAAAGCCTGCCGTTGACGGCGGCGATCGCCATCTCTAGCCTGGGCTTCATGTCGCACCATGTTTTGTTGATCGGCAAGTTCTTGTCGAGCTACGGCGGCTACACCTGGTTTTTTTCGTTTTGCGTGGCGGCGGGCGGAGCGCTCTGGGCCTGGCTCTATCATCGCACACGCTCACTCTACGGCCCCTGGCTAAGCCACTTCCTGATCGACGCCGGGCTGATGTGGATCGGTTGGGATCTCTGGACGCTCGACGTGGGGCGACCTGCCTAGGTCGTCAAAAGGAAGCGACCAAGGCAGGTCGCTCCACGGAGAGACGGCGGTCTCAATTCCGCCCGCGTACCGTATAATAAAGTCCTGGCTCAAAACTTGCCCCGCGCAAATCAGGAAACGCCTGCCATGTCGATCTTGCTGCACACCATGCTCCTGTTGGCGGCGACGCAGGCCAGCGAACCTGCAACCACTCTGTCGGGCACGCTGTCCGGCACGGTCGTCGCTGCCGATGGTAAGCCGGCGGCCGGCGCGATCGTTGTTATCGCCGAGGGCGAACCGGTGCGGCGCTCGGTAATACGCGCCGCTTCGGCCGCCGCGCCCCAACCGCCCGAGGTGCTGGCAAAAGCGACGAGCGACGCGGCCGGACAATTCAGCATCTCCTTGCCCGCCGAGACGCCGGAGTCGCCCCTGCGAAGAACGCGGCTAACCGTCTGGGCACATCATGTCGATTCTTCGTTGGCCATGTGGCCGATGGACCGCGATTGGCCGAAAGCCCGCTTGCCGCTGTCGCTGCGGCTGCCGCCCGCCGCCGAGGTGCGATTCAAGGTTACGGACGCGGGCTATCAGCCGGCGTCTCATGCTCAGATCGCCCCGTTGCGCGTGGCCGGTCAACTCGTGCCCAAGGTTATCAGCACCCGGCTGACCGCTCGCACCGACGCTGCAGGTAAGGCCACGTTGACCGGCCTTGTGCCGAACGAGTTGGAGACCGTGCGCGTCGAGACCGGCGCCAGCGGCGCGCAATGGGCCGGCATGCCGGCCGACCGTGGCAAAATCGTGCTCGTCAGCCTGGCGCCGGTCGGCGAACTTCGCGGAAAGTTGACGGCGGAGGAACCGCCATCGCTCGCGCGAAAAAAGTTACGCTTCGCCACCTGGCAGGTGCCCGGCGACGAGCATTCGGGCGGCGGGCTGGCCGAGGTCACGACCGATGACGAAGGCCGCTTCGAGGTTCCCGCTCTCGCCGCCGGCAGCCTCACGTTTGAAATCCTGGAGGATGGGCTTCCTAGCCCGTCACGTTTCAACTCGACCGGCGATCAACGCGATCCAGCGAGCGAGCCGCCATCCTCAGTCTACCTTACCGCGCAGGCCACGGGGCCGGCGATCGAGGCCGGAGAAACAACGACGTTCAACATTCCGTTGCGCCGCGCGGTGCGGGTCACTCAGCAAGTTCTCGAAGTGGAAAGTCATGCGCCCGTCGCCGGCGCGCGAGTCTGGATCCGAACGGGGCTAACAGCAGGCATGATCTGCGATACCGACGCCGCCGGGCGTCTCACGGGCTACGCTTTGCCGGGGCTTGTCTCGTCAATGTTGCTCCGCATTCCGGCCGGTTGTTATGATCCGAAAGGTGGGCGAAGCTCAGGAACGGAAGTCGCCGAGAGCGCGACGCCCTTGTCGTTGAAGACGATTGAACTTGCGCGGGGCATGCCACTGCATGGCCGCGTGGCCGATGAAAACCAGCGTCCACTGGCAGGCGCGGAAATTACGGGCTTCGGGGATTCGGCCGGCAACTTGAACAAGACGTTCCACACCTGGTCGAACGCGCAAGGCGAATTCACGCTCGACGGCGTGCCGGAGCAGGCGACGGTGTCGCTTTGGGCACGCCACGGCGATTTGACGAGTGTGCGGCCGGTCTTGGCCGGGCCGCAAGGCGCGCCCGCCACGTTGATCGTCGGCAGTGAACCGGGCGTCTCGCTCGACGGCCGCGTGGTCGATGCCGCCGGACAGCCGATCGCGGGCGCGATCGTGCGCGTCTGCACGCAAATGGTTGCCGCCGCTGTCATCAACAACGATCTGGGGCCGGTGCCCTTTGGCGCGAGCGACCGGCTCATCACCGACGCCGAGGGGCGGTTTCGCACGCCGCCGTCATGCCGCCCGAACGCGACGTATTGGTTGGAGGTGGAAGCGCGGGGCATGATCTCGGCGCGGTCGTCGAGCATCGAGCCTGATAGTTGGCACACGACGCATTTTGACGACGTGGAGCTGCGCGCCATGCCGCGCCTGCGCGCGGTCAGCGGCCGCGTTGTCGATGGCCAAGGGCATGCGGTCGCGGCCGTGGAAATCTGGCAATCAGGCGACGGTCCACGCCGCACGCACGCGACATCCGACAACGAAGGGCGCTTTCAGCTCAGCGGCATTTATGATGGCCCGGCGTATCTTTTTGCGCGCAAGGAGGGTTTTCGGCTGCAAGGCGTTCGCATCGCCGCGGCCGATAAAACGTGCCAGATCACCATCCGCCAGAGCGACGAGCCGCCTTTGACCCTGACCACTTTACCGCCGGCCATGCCGCCCGACGAACGGCGCGCGTTGGCAAAAGAGCTGGTCGAGCCGCTCGTGCCGATGTTGCTCCAGCCGGTTCTTGGTCGGGAGCACAAGGATCTGTTGCGGATTGTGGCTCGCGCCAATCCGGCCAAAGGGCTGGAGCTTGCCGATACGGTCTTGGGCGACCCGGAGTTCAAGTCGATCGCGCGTCAATCTGCGGCATTGTCGCTCTTGACGATCGATTTTGAGGAAGCCTTGGTGATTATCGCTCTGCTCGATCCGCGGTGGCGTGCCGAGACGTGCGTGCAAGGCTGTTACGAACTGATCGACTCGCCGCTGGAGCTTAAGACCAGGCTGCTTGATGAAGCGATCATCCATGCTCGCAGCCAGGTTGATCCGGGCCAGCGGGCGTGTGAGTTGGGCCGCATCGCGGAATGTTGGTTCGACCTGGGCCGGCGCGACCGCGGCGTGTCGCTGTTGCGCGAAGGGCAAGCCTTGGCCGAATCGCTGCCGCTGCCCGATGAATTGAATCATCGAGTTACCGACAAACGCGGCGCTTTCGCCCCCATGCTGGCGCGCATCGACGGCTCGGCCGCGTTGCGACTTCTGGAAGGCTTTAGTGGGGGCGTGCTCGACCGTTTAAGGTTAGACGTGGCGCGCAGTCTGGCCGACCACGATCCGGCCGAGGCGGAGCGGCAATTTCGACAGGCCGACAAGTCGGGGCAGTGGTTTGGCATGCGTCTGGCCCCCGTGGCGCGGATGGCGACGGCCGACGCCGAGCGTGCTGCGCGGCTGGCGCGGAGCTTTGTCGATCCGCGCGAGCAGGCGTTCGCCCTGGGGAACGTGGCCTACGCCCTGGCGGCCAAAGATCGCGAAGTCGCGGCGAAATTGCTGGACGAAGCCTACGCCTTGCTCGACCACGCGGACGAATCAGGCGTGATGCGAAGCCTCCAGCCCGACGCGGCCATCACCGCCGCGGCGCTGTTGCCCGTCGCCGAAAAGATCGATCCGGCGCTGGTCGAGGGATATTTTTGGCGTTCTCTTTCGCTGCGTCAGCCGTGGCCGATGCTTACTGACATCCCGATACTTAGCGAGATTCGCGTGGCGGAGCTGGCGGCCATGATCGCGCGGTATGATCGTGCGGTGGCGCGTGATCTGCAGTTGCCTCTGGTCGGGCAGGTCAGCGCGAAGTTCATGCTGGGGTTGGCGGTGACCGATCCGCTGTGGGCGGTTGAGCGGGTGCGCGCGATGCCTGAAAGTTCCGCGCCGTCCGCCAGAAACCGCAAGTTGACCGCGATGCGCAGCCTGGCCGACTGGTTGAGTCGATCGCAGCGTGGTGTCCGCGGGGTATCGGAATGCGTTTACATTCAATGCAACCTGCGCGATTTCGAGACGCTGGACGATAGGTGGTAATCGGGACGGATAAACAGCAGCGCGCGCGCTCGATTTAAGTGGTGAAACCGGCTAGGGGGGCTATTGCGGCAACTACGCCGCATCATGACAACGCGAATGATTCTAAAAGAGAGGTGGTTCGATGGCATTGATGCGTCTTGACAGACATTTGGCCGACCCTGCCCCCGGCTTTCGTTGCAGTCCGGCTGGCGCCCGCAATCAGAGCAAGCAGTTCATCGCCCGCATCCGACACGAAATCGGCAAGCCCGCATCAGCGCGAGCGCTTGCAAGTGCCGCTGAGCTTTGCGGCGAAGCTTGGATGACGGTTCGACCATTTGTCGAGCTTCACGATGGGGCGGTGCTTTACCGCGATAAGAAGTCCGATGCCGCCGGGATCCGATTCTTCGAAGTCGCCGAATGGGAACTGCGGACGCGAGAGATGCGTGAGTCGATGATCGCGATGGGCGTGGACGAAAACGACATGCCGGAGTGGTTTCATCAAGGCATTGTATTCGCTGAAATCCCCCAGTCCGCCAACTACTTTGTATTGCAACCCATGGCGCCTGACACCGGCTGCGTTTTCTATTGCGATCACGACGGCTTCGAGCCGGAAGCAATGGCCACATCCTTTGAAGACCTGCTCAGCCTAATCGTAAATGACCCGGCCGCGTTTCTTTTTCAGTGTGGCTGCTATGCAAGGTATTCCGACGGAAAAACGCCTATTCAGTGGTGCCCGGAGGAGTATCTCGCGGATTGCGGAAATGAATAACGCGGATTGAATGTCGTCGATGTGTCAGCCTTATTACGGCGGGGGCACGCCGAGCGATTTCCCGCCGTCGATCGCCACGGCGGTTCCGGTGACCATCGCCGCCGCATCGCTCGCCAGGTAGAGCACGGCTTGCGCGACTTCTTCCGGGCGAATCATGCGTCCGTAGGCTCTCGCCAAGGGACTGGCGGCGATGAAACGCTGTTTCATCGCCTCGGGGTCGTCGGCGGCTTCAAGATCGGCGTTCATCATGCCGGTATCACAGACCGGACCCGGACAGACCGCGTTCACGCGAATCTTGTCGGCGGCATGACAGAGCGCCAGGCTTTTCGTGAGAGCGATCAATGCCGCCTTGCTGGTCGAATAAACGGGGTCGTGCGCCCGCGGCAACAAGCCCGCATTGCTGGAAATATGGACAATCGAGCCGCCGCCGGAGCGCCGCAGGGGGCCGATCGCGTGCTTCGCGGCGAAAAAGGCCCCTTTCAGGTTCGTGTCGATACAAGCGTTCCATTCCGCCTCGCTCACCTCGGGAATCTGTTTCACCAGTCCGATGCCCGCGCCGTTGACCAGGATGTCAAGCCGATGGCCGCCTTGTACCGCGGCTTCGATCAGGCGAACGACGTGGCCCTCAATTCGCACGTCGCAGGGCATCTGCGTGATTCCCAGCGATGTGAAGACGTCGGCGTTCTCTGCAAGTGGGTGTAAATCACCGGCCCACACTTTCGCGCCGTGGCGCGCGAGCAACACGGCGGTCGCGCGGCCGATGCCATTGGCGCCGCCGGTGACGACGGCCACGCGAGCGGATAAATCAGGATGCACTTTGGTCGCTCCAAGTCAATGTCATCACTCGACGAGGGCAGGGCCTGGTTGTTCCACACAACTTTGGCGAACCGCTCTATTCGATTTCTGTGAGCCGGCATTAGGCACCGGCATCTTGTGCCGCCGCCTCGACGGAACGCAAAAACTCATCCGCCTTTTCGTTCGTCAAATCCTTGTGAAGCGTGTCGCCCACGAGCATGCAGGGGGCGAAGTCGCAGCCGCCGAGACATTCGGCGAACTCGATCGTCAGCTTGCCGTCGGCGGTTGTCTCGCCGGGATGGACGCCCGCCTGTTGGCAAAGGTGCGCAAGCACTTCCTCGCCGCCGCGCAGAGCGCAGGAAATCGAGCGGCAGACCCAGGCGCGATGTTCGCCGTGTGGTTCGTCTTGCTTGAAAAAGCCGTAAAAGCTGAGCGTGTCTTGCACCACCGCCGGCGGCAGTTCCAGCAATTCGGCAACTTCGACCACGGCCTGAAGCGGCACGTAGCGCAGCCGCTCGTTCACAATGTGCAAGGCCGGCAGTGTCACCGCCTGTTTGGTCGGGTAACGAGGAAAGTAGGCTTTGATGGCCTCGACCATCTCGTCGGTTAGAATTCGATCCGCTGTTTCGCTAGCCATGTTAAAGTAATCACGCCTGTGGCAAGAATGAAGTTCCGACGCTCATCGATCCAACTCCGCCGCGATGATATTCAAGCTGCCGAGTACGGCCACGATATCCGAGAGCATGTGCCCGCGAATCATGTGCGGAAACAAGGCGAAATGAATGAACGACGGCGGACGGCAACGCGCCCGATAGGCCACCTCGCCGCCGTCGCCCGCCAGGTAGAAGCCCAATTCGCCATTGGGGGCCTCGATCGCCGCATAGCACTCTTCGTGCGGAACCTCGAAGCCGCGGTTGCTCATCGTCAACTCGAAGTGCGAGATCAAACCTTCGATCGTCGTGTAAACGTGCCGCTTGACAGGCAACGTCGTGCGTTCGTCCATGCCCACGTTGACCGGCCCGGCGGGCAGATTCTCAATCGCCTGCTCGACAATTCTCAGACTCTCGCGCATCTCGGCCATGCGCACCAGATAGCGCGCGTAACAATCGCCGCCCTTGGAGCAGCAAACATTGAAGTCGAAATCAGGGTAGGAGAGATACGGCTCGTCCTTGCGCAGATCGCGAGTCACGCCGCTGGCCCTGGCGATCGGCCCGGTGGCGCTGCGATTGGTCGCCTCCTCTTTCGTCAAAATGCCCACTCCCTTGGTGCGATCGACGAAGATGCGGTTGCGATTGAGCAGCTTCTCCATGTCGTCGAGCGTTTTGGGAAAGGTACGCACGAACGCGCGCACTTTTTCAATGAATACCGGCGTGGCGTCGTACATCAAGCCGCCGACGCGCGTGTAGCTGTTGGTGAAGCGGGCGCCGCAGACCGACTCGAAAATGTCGTAAATGTCTTCGCGGCGATTGAACGCGTAGAGGAAGAAGGTGAACGCGCCCGTATCAAGCCCCGCCGCGCCGTTGCACAGCAGATGATCGCTGATGCGGGCCAACTCGGCCACAATCACCCGCAGATACTTGCAGCGGGGCGTCAGGTCGATGCCCAGCAGTTTTTCGACCGCGCCATGCCAGGCCACGTTGTTGGCCATCGGCGAAATGTAGTTCATGCGGTCGGTGACGGTGACATACTGGTTGTAGTTGAGGTGCTCGCCGAGCTTTTCAAAGCCCGAATGCAGATAGCCGATGTCGGGTATCGCCTCTACCACGCGTTCGCCTTCGAGCTTGAGCACGATGCGCAACGTCGTGTGCGTGGCCGGATGCTGTGGGCCAAAGTTGAGCGTCCAGAGGTAATCCTGGTCGGTCGCTTCCGCGACAGGTTCGTTTAACACCGACGGCGTCAGCGGCATATCAGCTCCGATCTCGAGTCAAAACCGGCAAGTTATGCCGCTCGCCGCGGCCTTGCAGCGGATAATCTTTACGCAAGGGAAACGCGGTGAATTCCTCCGGCAGCAAAATGCGGCGCAAGTCGGGGTGCCCATCAAACTGGATGCCAAACATGTCATACACTTCGCGCTCCATCCAGTTGGCGCCTTCCCACAGCGGCACGGCCGAGGGTACGGTCAAGTTCGGCTCGTTCAAAAATACACGCACCGTCAAACGCTCGTTGGTGGCCGTCGAAGCGAGCAAATACACTAGCCCGAAACGGTCGATCGCATCACGATAATTCAAGTAATCGACGCAGGTGATATCGACCAGCAAATCGAAGCCGCATTGTTCTTTGAGCACGCGCAAGGCCTCACCGAGCGCGGCCTGCGGCACCACGGCGCGCATGCCGCCGCGGAACTCGCTTGTTTGCACGCCGGCAATCGCGGCCTGAAATCGGTTCAGTGTTTCGGGTTGAATCATGACGTAGGGTGGGCATCGCCCACCATGAATAGAATCGAATCGGAACTACCGAATTCGCAGCGCCCCTTCCGCCGATGTGGGTCTGCTGCCAGCCGGCAAGGTGAGTACCGGTAACTCAATCAACGCTCGTTTCTTACCTTGCCGCGAAGGCAAGTCGAATTCCTTACCGTCGATCGTGCCTTCGGCCTGAATCTTGTCTTGCAAGTCGATGATGCCTTGGATCAGTTGCTCAGGCCGCGGCGGGCAGCCGGGCAGGTACATATCGACCGGGAGAAAACGATCGATCCCCTGCACCACACAATAGGTGTCGAACACGCCGCCGGTTGAGGCGCAGGCCCCCATCGAAATGCACCACTTCGGCTCCAACATCTGTTGCCAGATACGCTGCAAGACCGGCATCATCTTCATCACCACGCGGCCGGCCACGATCATCAGATCGCACTGCCGCGGGCTAAAGCGAAACACTTCGGCCCCGAAACGGGCCAAGTCATGCCGGCTGGCGCCGGTGGCCATCAATTCAATGCCGCAGCAGGCCGTGGCGAAAGGCATTGGCCAGAGACTGTTCTTGCGGCACCAACTCGCCAGCTCGTCGAGCTTGCTCACAACGACATTTTCCGGCAGATCTATCGCCATTGAAAAACCCCTTTCCGCCAGGCATAAACAAAACCCAGCATCAGCAGCGCCAAAAAGACCATGACCTCGGCAAAAACCAAGCCGCGGCCCGATACCAGCCCCTCGGTGACGGCCGTATCAATACCGGCCGGATTGCGACTGGCCACCGCCCACGGGTAGAGAAACAGCAACTCCACATCGAACACCAAAAACGCGATGGCCACCAGATAAAACCGCACGTCGAAGCGGCGTCGCGTGTCGTGAATCGGATCCATGCCGCTCTCGTAGGGCATGAGTTTGACAGGCACTTCGCGCCGCGGCCCCACCATGCGACCCACCACCAGCAGGCCCACCGCCAGCCCGACAGTGCATAACGCGAAGAGCAAAATCGGTACGATCTCGATCTGCATAAGTCGTTCAGCCGTAGAGGTTATAAAGCCAATTCCGCAACTTTGTGAAAACTTTCACGAAGTTACTCCTGAAAAAAGGCCAAGGCGTGAAAGCCGAGTCCGCCAGCATCCTAGCGATTCAGCGAAGCATGGTCAAGCGGCCGACCGGCGGCTCCCACAGAGTCCATCGGATAACTCGCCGTGGGGCGGGCCATCGGCCCAGCCGGAAGCAAAAGGCGGCTCGGCGAGCCGCCCCACGATACGCTGCCACGGCGAAATTCGAGTTTTTGAATCGCCTCTCAGACCGATTGTATGACCGTCACTTTCATCGGTGACGGGCCAGGAGACGCCAGCGGCCTGCCCCCGCAATTGGCAACCGCTGCTGAAAAATGCGGCAGCCATCCCTGAGCGCACGTCGGCCTTTCATTTTGACGCGTTGCGCGCAAGTCTCGTTTTACCATGCAGTTGAGCGTGCTTCGGCAGCGGATAGCGATCTGCGATTCGCGCGTTGGCACAACAATCGCTTGACACGGGTTCGGAATCGACCCGCGCGCCGCCAGGGCAACCGTTACATGATCGGACGATTGCACGGCGCGCCCCATTCCAATCCTTCTGGAAGCGTAAAAACATGGCGGAAAGCTTAAAACAGGTTCGATGGCCGGCGGCGCTTGCTCTTCTTGCGGCGCTCGCCTTTCCAAACACGACGGCGGCGCAAGATCGAGCATTGGCCGCGACGGTCGGCGTGCGGGCCGCGGAGGCCGGCGGGACGCTAAGCGAAACGCTGCCGGCCAGCACCGGCACGCCTTCGACACCATCGATTGAAGAGCGGCTCGCAGGCCTGAAGATCGCCGCTGACACGGTCTGGGTGTTGATTACGGCCATGCTGGTGTTCTTCATGAATCTGGGATTTGCCTGTGTCGAATCAGGCTTATGCCGGGAAAAGAACGCCGTCAACATCCTTTCAAAAAACTTTATTGTCTTCGCTGTAACCAGCATCGGTTTTTGGTTGCTCGGCTGGGGGCTGATGTTCGGCAACGGTTCGGAATACGTCGGCAACGAAGGGCTTTGGATGGTCGAAGGGGCCGACAACAGCCCGGCCAGCGGCTCTGAATACAGCGGTGTTTACGACGCTTTGAAGGGCGTCGGCGTGCCGCTGTGGGCGAAATTTTTCTTTCAACTCGTCTTCGCCGGAACCGCGGCCACGATTGTCTCAGGCGCTGTCGCCGAACGCGTCAAGTATCACTCGTTTATCCTGTTCAGCTTCATCATGGCGATGGCGATCTATCCGGTGGTAGGCCACTGGATCTGGGGCGGCGGGTGGTTGCAAACGCGCGGCTTTCTCGACTTCGCGGGGTCGACGCAGGTGCATTCGGTCGGCGGCTGGTCGGCGTTGACCGGCGCTTTGATTCTTGGTCCGCGCCTCGGCAAATATGGCCCGCAGGGGCGAATCAACGCGATTCCCGGCCATAACCTGCCATTGGCCACGTTGGGTTGCCTCGTACTGTGGTTCGGTTGGTTTGGATTCAATCCGGGCAGCACGATGGCGGTCGATCCGGCGGCGATCGCCGAGGTGGCGGTCACCACCAATCTGGCGGCGGCGGCCGCCACGCTCACGGCGACTCTTACCTCATGGATTAAGCTCGGCAAACCGGACTTGGGCATGACGCTCAACGGCGCCTTGGCCGGCCTGGTGGCGATTACCGCCGGGTGTGCCTTTGTGTCGGCGCCGGTGGCGGTGTTGATCGGCGCGATCGCCGGCGTGATGGTCGTTCTGGGCGTGCTGCTCTTCGATCGAATGCAAATTGACGATCCCGTTGGCGCGACCTCGGTGCATCTTCTCAACGGCGTCTTTGGCACGCTTTGCGTCGGTCTCTTCGCCACACCCGACCGGATCGGTCGAGCGAACAATCCCGCCGCCAGGCCGGGGCTGTTTTATGAAGGCGGAGGTTTCGAGCAGTTGATCAATCAGCTTGTGGGCGTCGGAGCGTGTGCCGCTTATGTCTTGGCGGCGTCGACACTTGCTTGGTTGTTCTTGAAAGCGACGGTCGGCATTCGCGTGACGGCTGAGGAAGAATTCGATGGCCTCGACAGCGGCGAGCACGGCAACGAAGCGTACCACGGCTTCCAGTTCATTCGCGAGGCATAGAAGCGGCGTGGGCTTGGCGGTGCGGCGCACATTCGCGGTCCAAGAGTCTCTGGCTTCCGCCAAGCCAGAAGGACGCCCCCAAGGCTTGGGTGGATGGCTTGCCATTCGCCCAAGCCGGGGGTGCTTTTATACTTCACGCGGATTCTGCGTAGCAGAATTCGTGAGAGTTCGTAGCAGAACTCGTGAGAGTTCTAGCCATAAACCACGACGACGGCCAAACTTCTTACGAAGTCTGCTACGGGTCGAAGGGCACCGTCTCAAGTTCAGGTTTTTCAAAAACTTCAAAGTTGACAGTTGGCACTCGTAGCCCGCGCGTTCGCAATGGCCGGACTATGGCTTGCCAACAAGTTTGTTGAAGATGCCCTCGGCTTGCCCGAGGGAGTTTTCACGTTGGCCGTCTACACCGGCGGCCTTCCCCAAACCCCCGATTTTCCGCCGC
>DASVGM010000689.1:0-3884 GCA_036379555.1 Pirellulales bacterium
GCACCTCGACTTCATTCGACCCAAGCAGAAGACCTCGGGCCGGACGAAGCACGTCGGTTCCCTCGTTGAGCAGGGGGACGTAGATTTCGATTGTGCTAGTAGACGAACCCGTCTCCACCGACATGGATCACCTCTCCTGTAACATTATCGACCACAACGGAACGACTCGTCGTAGGATGAACGTAGCGGGTCGCTCGATTGCCGGGGTTCACGTTATTTACCGCTTGAAATTGCTGCCCGTTTTGAATTGCATCGGATATTTGCCCCGGCGTCCATCCGCGCTGGGCCATCTTATTCCGCCACTCTTGAGCGGAATGATTGCCGCCAAACCTCCACGTTGGCTGACCGCCGGTGCTGTCCACGCATGTCCCTATCCGATCAATGCTGGTGCAATTATATCAAGAAGCATCGACTCGTGTTATTCACGGCATTTCATCATAACACAAAACCACGCGTATGGCCCGCCGGGCGAAAAGTTCAACTCTGGCAGATCAGGCCGAACCTCAAACCGAGTCTCGACGATCGATTCCACCGACCAACCTGCGCCGAACGCCGCGCGAAGTTCTTGCTCGGTTACCCGGCGTGGGCCGTGCCCCGGTGGTTCTTTATCGCTGAAGCATGCCAGAAACAACCTGCCGCCCGGCTTTAAGACGGTCTGCAAGCCCGCGACATACCTGGCGCGGTGCTCATCCGAAAAAACATGAAACAGGCCGCAGTCGATCGCCGCATCAAACACTTGCGGCAGATCGGCAAGCTCCAGCGCGTCCAGCACCAAGAAGGTCGCATTAAGCCCGCGCTCGTCGGCCTTTCGCTTCGCGGCGGCGATCGGCTGCTCGAGAAAGTCGATGCCAGTGACGCGGTGACCTCGCGCCGCGAAAAACAGCGCGTTCTCTCCGGTGCCGCAGCCGACGTCCAGAATATCGCCGGTGATCTGGTCCGCGGCCTTTACGAACACGGGCTGCGGCTTGCCGATATCCCACGGCGGCCGGCCTTGATAGCTTTCTTCAAAATGTTTTTTTTGGGGGATGTTGCTCATTAACGTCTCATGGTTGGATTCCTATCATGCCGCACGCCGGCCCAGCCAACTCGCCAGCGCGGTTTCAAACAGCAGCAGCGCCAGCGCCGCGTAAAGTAGCCAATGGTGAAAGGCGTCGCGGCGAACGATAGGCGAATTGGGAGCTTCGCCGGCCACTTGGCCGTCGAAAGACTCAAAGGCAATGCCCGGCCAAACGTCGTCTCGCAACTCATCAAGGCTGACCCGCGCCAGATCGCTTTCCGCGGTATCGACGTTGGCCGCGTAGAGGTCTTCCTTGGCCAGTGGCGGACCATATTCGACTCGATACATGCCGCTGCGATCGACCTTGGAATAGGTCCACCGCGCCGTCGCGCCGTCCACCGTCACCGCCGCGTGCTGACGGGCGCCGTCGGGCAACTCGACGCTTACCGCAGCCTCGGCCACCTGGCCGGGCAACACGCCCGACAGCGGCTGTCCCACAGCCACGCTGCGCTCATCCATGCGACCGCGAACGGCCGCCGACACCAACTCCTGAACGATCGGCACGTAACTAGGGAACAGCGGCCAAGCCGTCCACGAAGCATCGGCCGAGGTGGCCACCAGAATCGACCGCCCCTCGCCCACTTGTCGCTCGACCACGGCCGGATCGCCGCTCGAAAAGCCCAACGCGACCTTGGACGATTCACCCGGTTCCAGCTTGATGTAGTTCCGCGTGGGTGCGGTGACCAGCCCGGCACGATCGCGCCCTCGAAACGCCGCCACGATGGGATGCCGGTAATTCAACGGATTGAACAAGTATGGCTCTTGCTGCTTGGGGCCGACACGCCGGCCGACCACGGCGGGCAACAGGCCGACGCCATCGGCTGCGCCGCCCAACTGACGGTTGTAATTGTCGGCGCGCGCCTGATCGCCCAGGAAGATCACCAGTCCGCCGCCGGCGCGAACGTAGCGATCGAGGGCACGGGCCTCGCCGACGGTGAACTGTGCCACGTCGCAGAGAAAAATCGCGTCGTATTGCCTCAGGTCGGCCTCCATCAAGGCCCGCTCAGTGGCAACCTCCGGGCGAACGACCGAGCGTTCGTCGCTGGGGCCATTGGGCGCCAGGGCGACCATCAGATAATCAGTGGCGCCTTGAAAATCGCCGCCCGAGGGCCTGCCGTTGACGCACAGCACACGCAGATGATTCACCACCGGCAACGCCAGCCAGCGATGATTGTCGACCTCCAGCGCGTCGCCGGCGGCGCGCACTTCAACAGCGTGATCGCCTGGCGCGTCAAAGCGATAGCTGAAAGCCGCGCTGGCGCTTTCACCGGCGGGCAGGTCGAGAAAGGTTTCGCCCGCCCGGCGCCCGTCAATATACAACTCGACGCGGCGGTGGTTGTGCGATTGATGGCCAAAATTGTGCAACTCGGCTTCCAAGGCGCAATCGCGGGCCAGCGTGGTGTAATTATCGAGCGGCGCCAGCGAAGTGACGGCGACGTTCTCCGCGCCTTCTTGACCCAGATCGGCCACGATGAACGTCGCCGTCTTCGCCAGCCGCCCGCAACGATCGCGGAACTCGCGTACCGCGCCAGGGCCGCGGAGGTCGGGCATCCAGGTGTTGCGGCCCAGGTCGGTGAGAAAGAACACTTCTTCGCGGCTCAGCCGCGCATATTCGCGGCGGGCCAACGTGAGCACCTCTTCCACCTTGGCCAGCGTGGCGGAAAGATCGGCGCCGGTGTCCAGCGCTGGCACGTTTTCGAGTTCGGCCAGCAGCGCGTCGCGCGCGAAGACGGGCGTGCCCACCACCACGCGCGGCGGCGAGGCCAGTAGCACCAGCGTGAAACCATCGCCTTGCCGGCTTTGTTGAACGATGTTCATGGCCAACTCGCGCGCCCGCTCAAAGCGGCTCTTGTCGTTCTGTGTGTAATCCATTGAATAGGAGGCGTCGAGCACCAGCACCTTGTGTGTTCGCCCGCCTTGCAGGAGCGTCAGCCCGGAGCGGCTCAAGTAAGGCTCAGCCAACGCCACGACGACCAGCACGATCAAAAGCGTGCGCACCGCCAACAGCAACCATTGTTCGATGCGAATCCGCCGCGCGTTCTTTTTGGCCGCGGCCAGCAAAAACTGCATGGCCGCCCACGGAGTTTCACGAAAGCGCCGCCGCGAAAGCAGATGGAGGATGAGCGGCGCCGCCGCCGCCGCCAGCCAGGCCAACATGGCGGGATGGTTGAAAAAAGCGAGAATCGGCATGGCGGGCGGCATTATCCTGTCATTCTATACTTCACGCGGCGACGAGTGAGATGTGTGGTCGCGACGATCGAGTCTCATTTTCGCCCGCGTGAAGTATAGCCGTTGGCCGTGGCAACCGATACCGGCGCCGCGACAAGAGCTGCCGAACGAGGCGTTGGCCGGGAAGCAACGTCGCGACCTACATAATCGTCGCCGCGAAGCAGACCCGCTGGGGGAAAGGGGGCGATGTCGGCGTGGCGGCGGCAGCTTCATGAATAATCCGGGCTAGGCCGCTTTCGCGCCACTTCGCATTGACTCAATTCAGCTTACTCTCTAGCATCCCCCGCGGAAAAGTCGCGGCCGGGCGGTTGCATATCCACCAACGGCCGCCGTCGCTGGCCACTTCTCATCATGTGCCGAGGACTCATCATGAAACGCCGCTTGGCAGCCTGGTTTGCCGCAGCATTGTTTGTCATGGGGGCGGTGTTGTTGGTTTGGGGATATTGGGCGGCCCACCGCGTGCCGGCGTTTTACGCGCAGGCGGTGGCGGTGCCTTACCACGCCCATCAAGAAGCGAGTGAGCGTCTGCTGGAAAACGCCGCCGCTTTGGCCAGCGACGTGAATCAACACGGAAAATGGCAAGCCATTTTCACCAGCG
>DASVGM010000690.1:0-14381 GCA_036379555.1 Pirellulales bacterium
AGCGCCGGCACCGCGCGCTGGTCGCCAATGGCCCGCAACGTAAAGCCCAGCGACCGCAACATCATGTCGTCTTCGGTTGCGTCAAGCTCGGCGATCAATTCCGGCACAGCCGCCGGGCCAAGTTCCACGATCTCCATCAGCGTACGCAGCCAGGCGTCTTTGAATAATTCGACACCCGCGTTCTGCGCTTCGAGCCGATCGAGCAAGCGCGCGGCGGGACCGTCGCCGCGGCGAGGCCGAGCGGGCTGCCGCTGGGGCATGTTTCGCACGCGGGGCGCCAGTTTCCGCGTCGTATCTTCAAGCTGGGCCTGTTTGCGCAGTTCAGCGGCCAGACGCAAGTCGGCGGCAAAATCCGTGTCGGCGCCGGAACCGGCCGCGCCTAGATCAACGCGTAGCTCCTGACCGTCTTCAATGCTGATCACCTGCGCCTGGAAGCCGCCGCTCATCACGTAGATGAAGTTCTTGCCCGGTGCGACGCGCAGGCGAAAGACGCCGGCGGCGTTGACCTCGGCCGAGGTAACGGCCGCGCCAGTGCGCGGCCGTGCGGGTCCATAGTGGGCGACGCGCAGCGGCGCGTCGTCTGTGGGACGCAGCGGTTGGTTCGTCCGCGGATCGAGCACCCGGCCCGTCACAAAACCGCCGCGCAGCAGCGGAATCGGGGCGATGTCGACCACCGTTCCCGGCTCGGCCCGCACCGCCTTGGCCGCGATGGCGATGCGGTCGTCGGCGTCAGCCCAGATGTTGTAATGGTCTTTCGTCATGCGCAGTCGATAGCGGCCCTGGCCGTCGGTTCGAGTTTGATACCAACCCGACCGCGCCACCCCTTGCGCGCTGACCACCACGTTCGCGGCCGGACGCTTAGTCACCTCGTCATACACCGTGCCATCGATCATCGCCGGCGGATGCAAGACGACGTCGACCGTTTGCGGCAATCTGGTGAAGTTGGCCCTGGTGCGCGCGAAGTCGGGATGGTCAAGTACAAAACTGTAGCTTGCCACCACAAACTTTTGCTGGACCTTGGGATCGTCCAGGGCATCGTCGCTCGACGTCCAGCGTCTAAGATCGGTGATCGCATATCGCCCCGCGGCGTCGGTCACCGCGGATTGCACTCCCGGCAACGCCTGCTGAAAGCTGGTCGGCAACGACACGGTGACGCCGGCCAGCGGTTTGCCCGATTCATCTCGCACCGTGCCCGACAGCGTACCCGCCTGCGAAGACAACCGGAGCGCGATCTCAACCACGTCGTGTTCGCTCGGCGGAGCGAATGGATCGATCGGCAGCAGCGAGGTGAGCAAGGTTCTGTCATCCATAAAGCGGATCGCCGAGGCGAAGCCATCGGCGGTGGCGGCAATGCAAACATCGCCTGTACCCGTAAATTCAGTTTGCTCGACCGCCGTGGGAACTTCGTCAAAAAGAAACCTGCCGTCCTGATCGGTGGGCTGGTCGGCCACGACGAGCGGGGCGTCCAGCCGTGAGGGATAGCGAAAGACGCGCACGCGAGCCTTGGCGACAGGCTGGTCTTTTTCATCGACGCAGACGCCGCGAATGGTGATGCTTTTCATGCCCACCGCGGGGTCGGCGGCGGATTCACGCCTGCCGTTTGAGGCCGCGTCTGTTTGAGGAAGCGGTTCCTCCGCCAGAATGAGGCGCAGGCTGGCACCGGCAAACAGGATCATCAACGCAAGCTGGCAGGCACTTTTCATGGTCTCCTCCGAACTCGGAACGGATACGTCGCGAACGCCTGAATCGAAGTCTTTGACGACCTAGTGCGTTGTCACAGCTAAAATGTCGGGTCGGCGCCCGTATCCGCCATCCAAGTAGGATGGGCTTCCTAGCCCGTCACCAAGGAAACGGGACGGCCTGGGAAGGCCATCCTCCAGGCATGTCGACCCCGACATTTTAACTGTGACAAAGCATTGGGCAGGTCGCCTCAAGAAGAGCGTTACCTCATTTGGTCCCGCGGACCTTATAGAGCACGATCAGCAACACGTCCGAAGGCGGAAATTCGCCCTGCGTCAGGCCCGCAGCGTCGTGCCTGGAGGAGGGAGTCTGAGGCGCGATGTTGCCCATGATCTGCAACACCTCCACCTCCGACTCCGCCAGCCAGGCATTCACCTCGTCCTCCAGCGATTTCAGCTCATGCTCAATGCCTTTGAAGATTTTGATCTGTTGCATGATAGCACGGCTAGTGGACCAACTTGCGCAGCGACTCCAGGGCCGCATCATAATTCGGCTCTTCGGCCACTTCTTTGACCGTTTCGGCATAGACGACCTTGCCGTTGGCGTCGAGCACGAACGTGCCACGGGCCAAAATCTTCAATTCTTCAATGAGCATGCCCCAGTTGTGGCCGAAGCTGCGCTCTTGGTAATCGCTGACGCTTTTCAGATTGGTGATGTTTTCGGCGCCGCAAAAGCGATTCATGGCGAACGGCAGGTCGAGGCTCATGGTCACGGCGTTGATTTTGTCGCCAAAAGCCGCCAACTGCTGATTGAAGTTCTTGGTTTGCTTCTGGCAGACCGGCGTATCGAGCGAAGGCACGACGCTGATGATTGTCGGCTTGCCCTTGAGGCTTTCCGCGGTCACCTCTTGAAGCTGGCCATCGGCGAAGCGGTGCGCTTTGAAGCTCGGCGCTTGCTGGCCCGCGGCCACGGCATTGCCGGCCAACGTCATGGGGTTTCCCTTAAAGGTGACGGCTCCTGAACGAGACATGTGTGTTTCCTCACGTTTTTTTGGCGTTGGTAATGGAAAATGCGTCTGCCCCCCGCGGCGCCTTGGCGGTGTCGGCAGAGTGGTCTAGTATCGCTTTTTCAGTCGGGGCATCAAGGGGGCACTTGCGGCGAAAGAAGGAAAGCTTATGATATTCGGGTACGCCGTGAGGAAGTAAGCGGCCGAATTTCCGCTCTCTTTTACCTGGTTGAAGGAGCAACTCATGCTTGGACTGTCGTCTGATTGGGTGTTGCAAGTGGAACGTGGGCCTGATTGGCTCTTTGTGCGGCCAACCACGCCGCCTGACAACGAGCACGATGGCGACTCGCTGGCCGAGTCCGTGTGGTCCGTCGTCAAACAGCACTTTACTTATCGTGTGGTGGTCGAGTGCCACCACCTGAACGATCTCAACAGCGGGCTGATCGCGCAGCTTATCAGCCTGCGGCGCCGCTTGCAAAAATATGGCGGCACGCTCAGGTTGTGCGGCCTGTCGGCCGCAAACCAAGAGACGCTCAGGTTGTGCCAACTCGGCGAACTGTTTCCACACTTCGTCAGCCGCTCGCAAGCGGTCTTGGCCCATCGCCCCACGCAGCCGCGATAATGTCGCCTGTGTGGAAAAACGCTGCTCCGGCAGCGCACAGGTCTTTGCTGTCGCGCCAGCTTTCGGTTACAATCCAACCGACGAAACCGCCCGACTGGGGCGGGGTCAAAGGCGACGTTGCGGGAGTTGTGTGTGATTCTGGATGGCAGCCATAGGAAGTGGGGCATGGCCACGATGGCATTGTTCCTGCTGGCCACAGCGGGCTATGCGGTCTACGTGATGCGTTCACCGGGCGGGCCGCGCGGTGGCAGCCTCGTGGGCCTGCTGTTTGGCATCGCCGGCTCGGCCTTAATGATTTTCGCCGGCCTGATTTCGCTGCGCAAAAAAGTGCCGACCTGGCCCATCGGCAGCGCCCAGGCGTGGCTCCGCGGCCATATCTGGTTGGGCCTGTTGAGCGTGCCGCTCATTCTGTTTCACGCCGGATTTCGTTGGGGCGGGCCACTGGAACAAGTTCTGCTCATCGTCACGGCGGTCGTCATTATCAGCGGCCTGATCGACTTGGGCGTGCAGCAATTCTTTCCGCGGCAAATGACCGCCCGCGTGCCGCTGGAAACATTTTACGCCCAAATCCCTTTTGAATGCCGGCTATTGCAGCTTGAGGGCGACGTGGCTGTGGCGACCGCCTGCGGCCCCTTGCCGGTGCAGGCCGATGAAAGTGTGGCCACCTCCGGACGCCTGAAGCTTTTGGGTGTCAGCGGACGACAACCCTTGCCCTTGGTTTACCGCTTGCCGGGCAGCCAGAATGGGCAGTCCGCGGCGGCAAAGCCGCCCGCCAAAAAGCCGGCGGCCAAAATGGAGGCGTCGGCCGCGCCCGCGGAGCCGGCGGCGGGCGAAAGCAAGCCGTTATCGCCGGCGGAGAAGATCGCCGCCATGCGGGCTGCCAAAGCGGCCGTCGCCGTCGCCACGGTCGAAAAGCCGTCGGCCGGCGCCAGCGATCCGAGCGAAGCGGCAGAAAAACCGGCCGCGGCCAAAATGAGCGCGGCCGAAAAAATCGCGGCGATGCGCGCCGCGAAAAAACCGCCGACGGAAGCCGGCAAACCAGCATCCGCTGAATCCACTCCGGCTAACGCGGCAGAGAAGCCGGCGGCCGCCAAGCTCAGCGCCGCGGAAAAAATTGCCATGATGCGCGCCGCGAAAAAGCCGGCGGCAGAAACGGCGGATGCGTCAGTGAATGCCGTTGATCAGAGTCCGCGAACCTCCGCCACGCAGGCGGTGTCCACGGAAGTCGCGGCGAAGAAGCCGCTTTCCGCAGCCGAAAAAATTGCCCTGATGCGCGCCGGCAAGAAGCCGGCGGCCGATCAACCCGCGCCTGCGGAGGCGGCCCCGCCGTCCGCTTCGACACCGGCAACCGCGAGTCCCACTGCCGAAGCCAAGAAAGCGCTCTCCGCCGCCGACAAGATCGCCATGATGCGCGCGAAAGGAAAACCTGCCGCGGCGCCGACTGAAGAGCCAATCGCCGCTGCGGCCGCCCAGAAGCCGGCGGCCGCGATCGAGAAAAAGCCGGCTGCGAAAAAGCCGGCCGCGAAGGCGGCGGCAGAGTCGCCCATCGACCCGGCCGAGAAAAAACGAGCGGCCGATGGGCTGGAAAAGTTCTATCTCGAAAGCGTCCGTCCGTTTTTGGCTCACGAATCGCTGGCACGCGGCGCGCTGGCCAGTGAGGTCAACGCCGGAGGCGTCTTCGCGGTGGTGGGATCCGGCTTGACTGACGAGCTGCGGCCCGTGCTCGAGCGCCTGTTGGATCTCTGCGAAAAGCGCCGCCAGCTTTCCGTGCAAGAGCGCATTCACTGGGCATTGCACTTCTGGCTGTTCATCCACGTGCCGCTGTCGCTGGCTCTGTTGGGCTTGGGCGTGGCGCACGCGATCATGTCGGTTTACTATTAACTCAATGACGTCGCCGCGCAACAGTAAAAGCATTTCCGAACGAGTCGACATCGGCTTTCATCGCCGAGGCAACCGGCTGCGCCGCCTGCGCTGGTGGGCCGGGCTGGCCGCGCTGGCTCTGGCACTGGCTTGGCCGCTGTGGTCCGCGCTCGATCGCAATCAACGGCTGTATGAAGCCGGCCCCGTCTCGACCGCGCACCAGATCATTGCCAACGATTGTCACCAGTGCCACACCGAGCAATGGGCGCCGGCCTTACGATTGCTGCGTTTCAACAATCAAATGAGTTCGGTGCCCGACAAAGCGTGTACCGTTTGTCATGCCGGCCCGCCCCATCATCAAAACCAGCTCGCGGCCAACACCGATTGCGCGGCCTGCCACCGCGAGCACCACGGTCGCGAGGCCCTGGCTCGCGTCGATGATCGCTACTGCACGCAGTGCCACGAGAATCTCAAAACCACGCATGGCGACTCCGCGACCTACGTCAAACAAATACTTGACTTCACGTCGCACCCGGAGTTCGCCCTGTTTCGCTCACCAAGCGAAGTGCGCTCGCGGGAGCACCGCGTATATGAAGTCGCCCGCGCCGCCGCCGGCCATTGGAAAGATCGAACCGAGTTGCGTTTCAACCATAAAAAACATTGCGGCCCCGAGGGTGTGTTGCGGCCGGATCATACTCGCCGCGCGTTGCGCTGCGAAAATTGCCATCAGGTTGACGCGGCGACGGGCGGCATGCTGCCGATCAACCACGAGCGGCACTGTGCCGAGTGTCATAGCACGCTGCTCCATTTTGACGAACAGCGTTTTCCTGACGCACAGGTCGCTCATGCGCCGGTGGCCAAGGTGCGCGGCGAGCTGCTCGACCGCTACGCCGGCTTCGCCGCGCGGCATCCCGAACTGGCGGAAGAAAAGCCGTTGGTCGAGCCGGAGCGTGAAATGCCCGGCGCGCGCCCCAAGCTGACCGAGTCCGGCTGGCAGTGGGTCAACGGCCGCGTGGAAAAGGCGCTCGATCAACTGCTGAATCGCAAGCAGTTCGGCTGCCGTTATTGCCATACTGTGGAAACCACGAACGACCCACGAGATTGGACGGTCGTCGATCCGCTGATTCCCACCCACTGGTTTAGGCAGGCGGTGTTTCGGCACGACAAGCACCAACTTCTTACGTGTGTCGAATGTCACGGCGGTGCAGTCGGCAGCAGTGCGACCAGCGACATTCTTTTGCCGGGCATCAAACAATGCCGTGAATGCCATGCCTCGTCGTCAAAGCGGGGCAGCGCCCGCGGAGATTGCGTGGAGTGTCACGTTTATCATCATGGTTCCGGCGGGCAAATGGACGGCCCGCTTTCGATCGGCTTGGACGTGGTGAAGCCCGCAAACATTCGCCGGCCGGCCGCTGGTCCTGTCGAACAAGGAGGTCAACAATGAAGCATCTTTTGAAGTGGAAACAGCGACTCTTGTCTGGCCAGAGCTTCGTTGCCACATTGGGGCGATCTTGGAGTGCGGCGATTCATCGTCGCTTTCCCTTGCGGCGCAGCCGCCTTTTCGCGGTGTGCCAAACAGGCTTTAGCATTCGGTTGAGCGATATTGACCGCCTTGCCTTAACCGGAAGCGAAGGTCGCTCCGCGACAAACGAAAGTGGCGATGAATCACCGCACTCCAGGGGGCCGGACAAATGGCGTCACGCTGAAGGCATGGTGGCGGCAATCATGTTCGCTGTCGCCATCCTTGCTTCGTCGGCGCGCGCCGAGGAAAACAGCCTTGAAAACGTGCGGGCGGCGGGCGCGCGGCGGCTGTCGATGGGCGTGGGTTCGTGTTCCGCGCAGCCGTGTCATGGCAGCGCGCGTCCTGACCCCGCCAAGTTGAACCTGTGGGATATTCGCGGCGATGAAGTGACCGTCTGGATCGAACGCGACCCGCACGCGCAGGCCTTTCGCGTGTTATCCAACGAGCGGTCAAAACAGATGGCCCAGCGGCTCAAGCTGGGTGTGCCGGCCACCGAGGCCGAGCGTTGCCTGCGTTGCCATTCGCCGCTTGACGTGGCATCGGCCCGCGACGGCAAGACCACGCTCGCCGAAGGCGTTTCCTGCGAGGCGTGTCATGGCGCCGCCCAGGATTGGTTGTCGCCGCATACGGTGGCTGGCTGGCGGCAGCGTCCGGCGGCAGAAAAAAAATCGCTCGGTTTGCGAGAAACGCGCAATTTGTATGCCCGAACCGAGGCCTGCGCCGCCTGTCACGTGGGCGCCGCGCCCCACGACGGCGAACCGGGCGACGACGTCGATCACGAACTAATCGCCGCCGGACACCCGGCGCTGAAGTTCGAGCTGACTGCCTTCTTGGCCAAGATGCCCAAGCACTGGGAAGAACGGCTGCCCGGCACAAACACCTTGCCGGGGGGCGATTTTGAAGCTCGTGCCTGGGCCGTGGGCCAGGCCGCCAGCGCCGCGGCGGCGCTCAAGCTGCTGGCCTATCGGGCGGGCGAAGATCGCAAAAAACCGTGGCCCGAATTCGCCGAGTACGATTGCTACTCATGTCACCATCAATTGTATGGCCCGCGCGAACAGGAGCGTCTCGCTGAGAAGAAGGAAGCCGCCACCAAGAACATCGCTGGCCAGGGCGTCGCGGCCGACGGTCAACGGCTGGGCCTGCCAGTGTGGGGCACCTGGTATTTTTCTTTGGTCAATGCGGTGCCGGAGTCGACCGGCGACGTGGCCAAGACGCTCGGCGGCATCGACCGGCTCATGCAATCGCCCGGCGCGAATCGGCGGCAAGTGGCGGGCACCGCGCGTGAGGCCGGCGGGCGGTTTGACGCCTGGGCGAAGGGCCTGGCGGGCGAGCAAGCTTTGCCGTTATCGGTGCCGGAATTGTTGGGCCGTTTGAAGCAAGAGGCGCCGCGCGTGAGCGACCGTTGGGACGGCGCGGCGCAGCTTTACCTGGCCTTGGTCGCATTGCATTACGCTCGGCATGGCGCGCAGCCTCCGCCGGCCAACGACCCGCTCACGCACTCGCTGCGCGAAACGCGCGATCGACTGATGTTTCCTCTCGCCGGCGCGCGTCGTTTCGACAGCCCTCGCGATCTCGATCCCGCCGCGGCCTTGCACGAGCGCCTGCTGCCGCAAATCGAGCGGTTGTTGAAGGAATGAGTGGATCGACGAGGCCATCGCTGGTGTGACAATGAATCATTTAATCCAACGGCCGCGGCAGCGGGCGATGCTGGGCTTCGTGCGACAACACGCTGCCGCGACGCAACGCGTCGGCGCCGAACCGCTCCTTGAGCTTGTCGGCCGCTGCGTCCAGGCGGCTTTGCCGCTCATGCACGGGATTATCGAAGAGCAGCCCCTGCACCTGCTCAGGGTTCTCGAAGTTGCTCACACCGACGCCCAACAAGCGAACCAACAGCCGACGCCGCGGCAAACGATCCGTAAGCAGGCGGGCCGCAGTTCGCAGGATTTCTTCCGTGACGTTCGTCGGGCCGGGCAACGTCTCGGCGCGCGTGATCGTGTGAAAGTCGGCATAGCGCAGCTTGATCTGCACCGTGCGGCCCCGCAGATGATGCCGCCGCAGTCGCCAGGCCACATGTTCGGCCAATTCCGCCACCCACGCCCGTAACGCGTCGAGATCGTCAATGTCGGCGGCGAACGTCGTCTCGTGCGAAATTGACTTGGCCTCACGATCGGGCACCACGCGTCGGGGGTCGATTCCTTGAGCGAGCTGAAAGAGATGGTCGCCGGTTTGGCCGAAATGTTGGTGCAAAACTTGCGGCGGCATGCGCCGCACATCGCCGATCGTCTTGATGGCGAGCCGAGCGAATTCCTGCCCGGCCACGCGTCCGACACCCCATAAGCGGCCGACCGGCAGAGGATCGAGGAATTCCTGCACATGGCCCTCTTCGACCACGACGAAGCCATCGGGCTTGTTCAGGTCGCTGGCGATCTTGGCTAGAAACTTGTTGGGCGCCGCGCCCACCGACGCCGTCAGCCGCAGTTGATCGTGAATTGTCCGCTTGATTTCCCGCCCAATCGCGACAGATGAACCAAACAAGGGCTCGCTGCCGGAAACGTCGAGAAACGCTTCGTCGAGCGCCAACGGTTCGACCAGCGGCGTGTAGCGGTCGAACACGGCGCGAATTTGCTGGGATACTTCGGCGTAATAGTCCAGACGCGGCGGAATGACGATCGCTTGCGGGCAAAGCCGCAAAGCTTTGGACGTGGGCATGGCGCTATGCACGCCGTACTTGCGCACTTCATAGTTGGCCGCCGCCACCACGCCGCGATTTGCCGGCGTACCTCCCACGATCAGCGGCTTGCCCGCTAACTCCGGGCGCTCGCGCTCCTCGACCGAAGCGTAAAAGGCGTCCATGTCAACGTGGAGAATCATTACACTGCTTGTCAGCGCGTTCCAGGGCCAGCGCAAGCACAGAACCAAGACAAGCGGGCCAAGATTGCGAACACTCCAAAGAACCGGTTGACGATGCGCCGAAGCGTGCGACAATATAGGCCACACGGAACGAACGGAGTACACCCTATCATGAAAATAGCATCCTTGAAAGCAGTCGCCTTCACTCTTCTTGCCGTCGCGGTTGGTTGCAGCCGCTCGACACCCACCAAGCCCGTCGCTGATACTTCCACTGCCGGCGAGAATCGCGGCGGCGAGCAAGCTCAACCGAGCACGGCTGCCGCGCCGGAGGAAAACGAAGCGACGGACAGCCATCCCGCCGCTGAATCCACGGCCCCCAAACAAGCCGACAAGCAAAAGCTGACGCTCGGCGATCCTGAGTTGACAGCCGGCATTCCCGGTGAAGGCGACCTGACGATCGACGATGTGAAAAAGTGGCTCGACAATCCGCGAAATCACGAACCGCTCGACTTCGACCTGCCTCTGGGCCTGGCCGCGGGTCGCTCGCAAGTCAAGGGCGTGGAGGCCAATCCTCTCACGCGGGCCAAAATCGAGCTGGGACGCCAGCTCTTTTTCGATCCCCGGCTCTCCAAAGACGTTACCGTGAGCTGCGCAAGCTGCCATAGCCCCGATCACGGCTACGCCGCGGAAACACAGTTTGGCGTCGGCATCGGCGGGCAAACTGGCAATCGTAATTCGCCCGTGGCCTTCAACCGCATTTTGAGCGACAAGCAGTTTTGGGACGGCCGAGCGCCCTCGCTGGAAGATCAGGCGATCGGCCCCATCGCCAATCCCATTGAGATGGGTAACACCCACGAAGCCTGCGTGGCCTGTTTGCAGGGCGTGCCGGAATACGAATTGCAATTTGAAAAAATCTTTGGCGACTTGACCATTGAGAAGGTCGGCGAGGCGCTGGCCAGCTTTGAACGGGCGATCGTCACTGGCCCGTCGCCGTTTGATTATTACGAGCGGTTTCGGCCCTATCAGGATCAGGACATCGACGACCTGGATGACGAAGACAAACAGCTTTATGAAAAGTACAAAGCCGAGATGGAGGCCCATCCCATGTCGGCAAGCGCCCGTCGCGGCCGCGACATCTTTTTCACCGACAAAGGTTCGTGTACGGCCTGCCATGTCGGGCCGAATCTGAGCGACGAGTTGTATCATAACCTGGGCATTGGCATGGACGTGGCCGAGCCTGACCTGGGCCGCTACGCCATCACCAACGACGACAAAGATCGCGGCGCCTTCAAAACCCCCACCGTGCGAAACGCGACGCTCACCGCGCCCTACATGCACGACGGCAGCTTGAAGACGCTGGAAGAAGTGGTTGAATGGTACGACAAAGGCGGACACCCCAACCCCGATCTCGACCCGAAAATCAAAAAGCTCAACCTTTCGCAGCAAGAAAAGCAGGATCTCGTGGAGTTTATGAAAGCTTGCGAATCGGCGCTGCCCAAGGTGGAGCGGGGCCGCTTGCCACAATAAAAATGGACGACATTTACCAGGAACGAATTCTCGACCATCACGAACAACCATACCATCGCGGCCGCTCGCCAAAGGCAACCCACGCGCACGAGGACGATAACCCCCTCTGCGGCGATTTCGTTCACGTCGATCTGACAATCGACCCTGAAGGCGTCGTGCGCGAAGCCTGGTTCAACGGCGACGGCTGTTGCATCAGCCAGGCCGCGGCCTCGATGCTGATGGAGGCGATCGAAGGGCAGTCGGTCGAAGAACTGAAGCACTTCACGCCCGAGCGAATGCTGGCGCTGTTCGGCCCCAAGCTCACGCCGAATCGGCAAAAGTGTTGTTTGCTGGCGTGGCGCGTCGTGCAATCGGCGCTGTACTCGCCGGTAAACGGAAAGGGCGAAACATGAGCACCGCGCGCCCCTCCATGTTCGACGCCGAAGCGCTACGGGCCGATTTTCCTATTCTTTCGACGCGGGTTCACGGCGATTTACCGCTGATTTATTTCGACAACGCGGCCACCACGCAGCGTCCGCGGCAGGTGATTCAGTCGCTGGTCGACGTCTATGAAAGGCATTACGCCAACGTCCACCGCGGCATTCATTGGCTGAGCGAACAAAGCACCGATCTTTATGCCGAAGCCCGCGAAAAAGTGCGCGCGTTCATCAACGCGAGTGATATTGAAGAAGTGATTTTCACGCACGGCGCCACCGAAAGCATCAACATGGTGGCGCGAAGCTGGGGCGATGCGTGCGTTGGCCCCGGCGATGAGATTCTACTGACGGAAATGGAGCACCATTCCAACATCGTCCCTTGGCAGCAACTGGCGGCGAGGCGCGGCGCCGTGGTGCGTTTCCTGCCGATCACGGACGAGGGCCTGCTCGATCTGGATTCATTGCCCAAGCTGCTCAACGGGCGCACCCGGTTGGTCGCCGTCACGGCGGCGTCGAACGTGCTGGGCACGAACAACCCGCTGGATGAGATCATCCGCCAGTCGCACGCGACGGGCGCGGTGGTGCTTGTCGACGCGGCCCAAAGCGCCCCGCACGCGCCGACCGACGTGCGGCAACTCGACGCCGACTTTCTCGCCTTCAGCGGCCACAAGTTGCTGGGACCGACCGGCGTCGGCATTCTTTACGGTCGGCGCTCGCTGCTGGAGTCGATGCCGCCGTTTTTGGGCGGCGGCAGCATGATTCGCCGCGTGACCCTGGATGGTTTTGAGCCGGCCGACTTGCCGGCGAAATTCGAGGCCGGCACACCACCGATTGTCGAAGCGATCGGCCTGGGCGCCGCCATCGACTATCTCCAGTCGGTCGGGCTGGAAAACATTCGGGCGCACGAGCAGGTTTTGACGAAGGCGGCCCATGAGTCGCTGAGCGGCGTCAGCGGCGTGCGAATCTTTGGTCCGCCGCCCGAGCGGAAAGGCGGCATCGTCAGCTTTACCGTGGCGGGCGTTCACGCGCATGACGTGGCGCAACTTCTCGATGGTCAAGGCATCGCCGTGCGGGCGGGCCACCACTGCGCGATGCCGCTGCACCGCCGGTTGGGCGTGGCGGCCACGAGCCGCGCGAGCTTTTACTTTTACAATACGTTGGCCGAAGTGGAGCAACTCGGCCCGGCGATCGAGCAGGCGAAGCGAAGGCTCCGCAAGGGATAAATGTGGCCTAGTAACGTGACTGAAAAGTAGCTATTTTATTTATGTGACTGACCAACATGGGCCACGCTGGCCTGGAAAGCGCAAACAACGGCCTCGCGAGCATGTGATCGCCGAGATGGGTGTGAACTTTCTCGAGCGGCAGGTGCTGCGCCGGGGCCATCAGTTGCGGCGCGTGCCCGAGCCAGAATATGGCACGGATGCGGTGATGTTGCACTTCACTCCGGACAGCCGCGAAATTGAGAACGGCTGGATAGAATTCCAGGTAAAGGCGACGGACCAGCCAAGGTTTGTTGACAATCGCAGCATGTCGCTTGCTCGACAGATTCAAAAATAGCAAAGGAGTTGTTGCATGGCGTTCCGGCTTACGAACGAAAGTCTCGCTGGGTTGCTGAAGACTCTCGGCCTCAAGCCGGGCGACTTGGTCCAGAACAACCATCGTCGTTGGCGGCATCCTGATTCTGGATGTGAATTTCTTCTGCCTGCCAACAAGATTCAGGAATCGCCTCGCGCCGCGGACCTAGTGGGAATCAGGGCCCAATTGGATTTGCAAGGCCATTTGGACGAAGACGCCTTTGATTACTTCGTGGCCGAGGGCACTCTGCCCGTCGTGCCAGCGGACAACGATCGCGGCGCGTAACCGCGGCGCTTATGCTTCCTCGCTATAATCTTCATACGATTTTTCCTCGATCAAACGCGAGCCGAGCAACTCGTTGATGCGCCGCTTCAGGGCCGCGCGGCGGTCGTTCTGGCGGTAAACCGAGCGGGCCAATTCGATGAATCGCCCACCAAATTCCCCCTGGCGTTCCTCAACGCGGATGTCGTCTTCGATTTCCCAGAGGGTCTCGTTCACCACTTTCAATTCGGACGTCAGCGCGTCGAGCGCGGGCGAAGCGGCGATTGCCGCGTCGCGCGCTGCCACGAGCGTCTCCAGTTCAAAACGGACATTCCGTAATTTGGCCTCATCGCGAATACGCTCGGCTTTGATCTGTAAAATGGTGATTTTATCAATTAGTTCGCCCGGCGCCACTTCGATCGTCACGGGCCGAGCGGCTTGCGTCGGCGGCAAATCGTTCATCGGTTGAACTTCTCCCGCATCATAAAAAACGTCTGGGCCTTCTCGGCGCGACGTTTTGATTGTCGCTAACTGCCGCGCCTCAGGCAACTGCTTGTAGTAAGAATCGAGCGGATAGCAACCGGAAACCAGGCCGTGGCGCGGGGCGGTGGTGCAGTCGCTAAACGTGCGGCAGACCCGCTTGCGCGCCAGCCGGCCGTGCGCCAACACGTCGGCCGGTAATTCAGGGTAGGAAAGCACCATCCGCCCCAGCCCGACAACATCAATCCAGCCGGCCCTGACGACCGCCTGCGCCACGTGCGGCAGGTAATCCTGCAAATACGAGTAGCCGCTGCCCACCATCGGCCAGGTTGGAAACGCCGCTTTGCACTGCCGGGCGACTTCAATTATCCGCGCCGCGCCGACGAGCGGATCTTCCGGCGGCAAGTAGCCATCGCTCGGCGGAAAGATGGCCGGCCGCTGCACGTGCGGTGAATAATACGGGCTGCCGCCGGAAATGTTCACCAGCGCCACTCCCAGTTGCTTCAACATGCCGAGCAACGCCAGAGGCTCAGTCAGGTCGATCGCCCGTGGATCGCTTTCGTCCACACCAAAACCGTATTG
>DASVGM010000691.1:0-28871 GCA_036379555.1 Pirellulales bacterium
TAACGGCTGGCAATGGCTTGCTGTTCCAAATAGGGCAACATTAAGATGAAGCCGCTGGCGTTCAAAACTGTCTTGGGAGGCCCGCCCGTGTAGGCGCCGCAGAAGCCGTAATCGAGGCCCGCTGGCGGCAAGAACTTGACGGCATCGTAGTAGTTTTGCGCCGCCAAGGCGAATTGCTTCAACTGATTGGTGCATTGTGAACGCCGGGCGGCCTCACGCGCCGCCTGCACCGCCGGCAACAACAGGGCGATCAAGATGCCAATAATGGCGATGACCACCAATAATTCGACGAGGGTAAAACCATTCTGCGCACGGCGGGCGCATCGGCCGCGCGACGACAACGTGCGCGCGCGGCGCGACACTTCATACAGCATAAAAAATTCCTCTCGGCTCCAAAAGAATAAGGATACTATTTCAGAGTATCACGATCTGAGTTTCACATACGCCGTCGTTGCTGTCAAGCGATCGTAAACAAAAAATATGCGAATCTCATTTTCGACCGCGAACCTGAACCTTCGTCACTCCTCATGACAAGCCGAATCGACGCCAGCTTGGCGGCAAAGGAGCAATCAGGGTCATGGTTTCGGGCCGCGTGGGATGCCGCAATTCCAGCCGCCGGCTGTGCAGCGCGATTCCAGCAGCGAACGCCTGGCGGCTGCCATATTTATCGTCGCCGATGATCGGCAAACCGCGGCCGGCCAGTTGCGCGCGAATTTGATGCTTGCGGCCTGTTTCCAGCTCGATTTCTAAGAGCCAGCCCCCGGCCAGCGGCCGCCGGCGAAGATAACTAAGGCGGGCCAGTTGGGCACCCGCGGTCTGGGCGTCGGCAACCGTCATGCGGTGGCGTGATTCATCTTTCACGAGCCAATCGACGCAGGTTTCACTTTCGGCGGGCTGGCCCGAGACGACGGCCCAGTAGAGTTTGCCAACCGTATGGGCGCGAAACTGCTCGGCCAGTCGGGCGGCGGCTTTCGAGGTCCGCGCGAAAACCACAACACCCGACACCGCCGCGTCGATACGGCTTACCGTGCCCAGGTAAACATTGCCGGGCTTGTGATACTTCCGCTTGATGTATTGCCTGGCCAACTCCAGCAGGCTCGCTTGGCCGGCCGCCGCCCCCTGAGTCACCATTCCGACCGGCTTGTTGACGGCCAACAGGTGGTTGTCTTCGTATAAAACGTCGAGGGCGGCTACAAACATACCCGCGTGCGGTACAAAAAAAGGCCGGGCCCGCAGGCCCGGCCTCAGTGGAGGGACGCCGAGATTTACTCTTTCTGCGGTTCGACGGGAAGCTTGCCTTCCTTGATCAATTCGCCAAAGGACTTGCCATCGGCCGATTTCTCTTCTTCGATCTTGCCCAGGGCCTCGCTGATCTTGGCCTTGTCTTTTTCATTCTTGCTGACGGCCTTGCCGAGAGCCATGCCGTAGTCGTTACGGTTTTTCTTGCTCTTGCCTACATGGCAGACGAAGCATTTGGCGTCGTCGACCGTCTTGCCCAATTCTTTGCCGTATTTTTCCTTGAACTCGTCATAGTACTGTTTGCGAGCGCTGGCCGGCGCGGTGAGCGACGCGCACACCAATCCGCCGAACAAAACAATCAAGATAGCCCTTCTCATGCTTGCGAATCTCCTCAGTCGTTTTATTAACAACACAATGATTTAGGCCGGTATCAATGACGGGCCATCATCGAGTCTAATAAAGTTGGCGGCGGCGGCGCTGTCAAGGGGTAACTCGTTAAAATCACCCGACATGGCCGCGCCGGCGCCTCTGAGTCGATCGGCTCACCACCAGAATTCGGTACGAATGAAACGCAAGACGTAATCCAGCCCGATCTCGCCCAGCGGCTTTTTGCCGCAGTAGATGCGGGCGTAACCGGTCATTTCGGGCTTCAGCGCGGTCGATTCGTTCACAAGCCTGCTGTAGACCGTGATGGTGCTTTGATGATCGCCGCCGGTCGCCGCCGGCGCGATGCGATCGACCTTGGCCTCGAAAGTCTCATACGGCAAGGCCCGCGCTTTGAGGTCGACCCATTGGCCCGGCTGAACGTCGCAGATACGGTCTTCGGGGATGGCGATCTCAATTTCCAACGCGGACGCTTCTTCAATGTCGCAAACCAACTCGCCCTGCTCGACGTATTCTCCAATGCGGTCTTCAAGATGGGGCGTGGTAATGACGCCTTCGACGCGGCTGTACAGCGGCAGCTTTTCCTGCTGCTGTAGGAGAAAGGCCAGATCTTCTTCCTGCCGCGCCAACGAGGCTTCGGCCGCTTCGATTTCTTCCTCGCGCGAGCCGGCTTCAAGCAGTTCCAACGCGGCGCGAGCCTCGGCCAGTTCCTTTTCGCGGCGCGCCAGTTCCACCTCGGCCTCCAACGTGCCGACCGTTTCTTCCGCCGCCTTCTCGCTTTGAACCTGGGCCAATTGCGCCTTGGCCTTTTTCTGGGCGGTTTGCGACTCATGAAGTTGCTGTTCGGAAATCACTCTGCGCCGAGAAAGACCAGTCAGCCGCTCGACGTCTTCGCCGGCCTGCTTGAGAGAGGCCTCGGCTTCGATCGTTTTATGCGACAGCCGTGTGAGGTTTTTCTCCACGGCTCGGCGACTGCGATCGAGATCGTCGCGGGCCAGGTCGCGCCATTCGACGGCCCGCTCGACGCGCTCTTGCGCGTCGTCGATCTCCTCCTGCCGCGTGCCGGTTTGGAGCAGCTTGAGTTGGGCTTTGGTCTCGCGTACTTCAGCTCGTTTGGAGGCGATCTTACTTTCCAGGTCGGGCACGTCGAGCAGGGCCACGCGCTGGCCCGCCGAGACATGCGTGCCTTCGTCGCCCGCCACCTGCTGCAAAAACGCGGCCAACGGCGCCCGCACCTGCATGCTGGTGGCCGGCTGCACGGTGAAATCGCCGGTGGCTCGCTGCTCGATCTTCACCAGCGCGAGCGTGGCCGCGATGCCGGTCAGCGCGGCGCCCCAAAACAGGCTGCGTTTGGGACGAAGCCGCACCATTTGGCTTGCTTCTCCTTGAGTGAAGCCGTGGAACATGGCGCGTCCGGCCGCCAACGCCAAAGGGGCCAAGACCAACACCGCGCCCCAATGTCCAATGTAGCGATCGAGTTGCCGCCCCATGGCCCAGAGCATGCCGCACAACATGGCCAGCGACACACACCAGCAGAGCGCGCCGTAGATAAGCAGCGTCTTTTCGCGTGGCCCGGCCGTCGGCGGCGGGGCGCCCCAGAGCAGCCATCGCAAGCGCGCGGCCACCTGGTCGAGCCCGCGTTGGCGCAGGTTCGGCAAATCGAGCGCATCGCTCAGCAGATAGTAGCCATCGAGCTTGATAAAGGGCATGAAGTTCAACAGCACGCGCACTCCCGAGACCGAAACCACCGTCCAGGCCAGATAATTGATGAGCGAATCCTGCAGCGTCAGCCGCCAGGCGAAAACCGCCACGGCCCATAAGCAAAGCTCGAAATAGCCGCCGGCAAAAGTGACCGCCAGCCGCTGCCACTTCTTGGGCAAGAGCCAGGCGTCGGACACGTTGCAGAAAAACGACGGCATGAAGAAGATCAAGAGAAAGCCCACTTCATGCACTTCGCCGCCGTAGCGTTTGCAGGTCAAGCCGTGGGCGCTTTCATGCAGAGAGGTGACGATGAGCACCGCGGCGGCGCCAAGCGCGAGTGTTTGCCAGCGGAGGTTTTCGGTCAGGCCGCTGACAAACTCCGCACGGTTGAGCCACAATACAATGGCCGCGGTCACGATCAGCACGGCCGACAGCGCTAAAAAAGTCCGCGTCCAGAAAAAGCGCAGCCGCGGTTCGACGAGGCCTAACAACCGATCCGGATTCAATAGCGCTTTGCGCCAAGCCAAAATGTTCTGACCAGCCGGCTTTGCTGGCGGCGCCGCGGCGGGCGCCGGCGCGACCGGCCGCGAATGTTCTTCAACCGGCGCCGCCTCCGGCGATGCTTCGAGCAACCCTCGCGCGGCGGCCAACTCTAAAAAACCGTCGATGTCTTCGTCTGTCAAGGCATCGTCGAATTGACCTTGAAACTTCGCGCGGATCGTTTCGCGCTCATGTTGGCCGTCCAACAACTCCAAGAGCAACCGCTCGCGCGGCCCAAGACGAAAATACGTTTGCCGGCGCGGGTCTTTCACGACATACTTGCCGTCGCGGCCCAAGGGGCTGAAAACAAAATCGCGGCGGCTGACGGGCAATTGAGTGGAAGGCACGACAAGACTCCATGTTTCCGCTTGGCATGACGCATACGCCGTGCCGCCGCCAGCGGTATAAAAAAGGAGGAACCAGGCTCCCGTGCCTGGTTCCTTCCCGCCTGATCCGCCCCTTGAAGCAGCCCGCTCAGATCAGGCTACCCAAGCTTGGCAGCGTGGCGTTCACGCCGCTGAAGCCCACCGAATCGTTGGCGTTGACGCCCACGGAAACATTGCCCAACAACGGCAGGCCAACATTGACGCTGTCACTGCCGCTGACGCCCAGACTGAAACCGCTGACGGCCAAGGTGCTGGGTGCGATGCGTTCCTCAAGTTCATCGATCTCAAATTTGCTCGACATGGAATTCTCTCCTCTGATACTAGAAACTCAGCCGGCGTTCTTGTTGTGGCCACGCGCCCCAACATGCCGGGCAACCATTGCTTGGTGCTTCTCGCATGGTTTGTGCCAAACTTCCGCCGCGCAAATCTTAATTCACGACGCGAGTGCGTAGAGCCGGCGAATTCATCTCAGATTGACGATGGTCGCGGCGATGTTGCTGGCGACCGTGAAGCCTTCGTTCGGACGGCCCCGCACGCGAAGCTCGATCAATTGCAAGAACATCGCCCAGGCGCCACTTGGCCGCGATGGCCCCTGGTCCCGGTAAACAGGACCGAACGAAAACGTCAACCCGCATTGCGGCGGAAGTACCGTTCCCAAAAGATACGAGTAGCAGGTAATCGCGCCGCTCAAGCAAGGATGAAAGAACTGGCAACGCAAGGCCGACGACTCCGCCAGCACGATAGCGCTGGCCGCGGCATCGTCCGAGGCGAGTTCATAACGGCCCTCAAGCGGTTGCGAACCATCGTGCGGGTCGGCGCCGTCAAGACGCACGTTGCCCAAAGCCAACGGTCGGTGGTGGGGCAGTTCTTCAGACGGCGTCAAAGTTTCAACCGTTCGTTTCATGGTTTGAGGCCGAATCTGAAAGCATTCCGCCTGCCGCGCATCGAGATGGAGCACCACTAGCTCTGCGCCCGTCCAACGCACGAGACAGGGCTTGCCGCTCGCGGTCAGTTCCGGCGCGGCAAGCAGCGTCGCTTGCACGCCGAGATGCGCGGCTTGTTCAAACAGACCCACCGCGTCATCACAGGCCGCCGCAGGGTATAGCGCCTTTTCGGCCCAGGTTCGTGCGATATCCAACGACACGATGCATCCTCCGCAAGCTCGACACGATAAACGGCCCGCGTGCCATGCGGGCTTAAAGAAAGGATCTGGTTTCGCCGCGGGCAAGAGGCATTTGACACCTCGGCGACCAACAGCAGCAGCATACAGCGAGGCTGGCTGACTGCCAAGGAGTGCTGTCACCGTGAAGTATAAGCCGTTGAAGTATAAGCCATCCGCGCAGCCTATTCCGCGGCGGGGGGTTTGGGGTATGATGAAGACATGCAGCTTCGCTATTTATGTCCCCGGTGCGAGCAGCCGGCCACGGTTGCCGTCAGGCCGGATGATTCCACCATCGAATGTCCGCATTGCCATGCGCAAATGACCCCGCCGGCCGACGCTTGGCAGGAGGGCGGCCTGCAACGGTGCCTGGCGTGTCCCAGCACCGATCTGTTCGTGCGGAAGGCCTTTCCGCAGCGACTGGGCTTGGCGATTGTCGTGCTGGGGTTTGCCGTAAGCTGCATCACTTGGTTTTATTATTGGACCACGCTCACCTTCGTCGTGCTTTTCGCCACGGCGCTCGCCGATTTTGTGCTCTACCTGATTGTCGGCGATTCACTGGTTTGCTATCGCTGCCACGCTGAATACCGACAATTGCCTCAGTCCGGCGGACACGAGGCGTTCAATTTAGAGACGCACGAACGATATCGGCAGCAGCGGGCGCGCTTGGCCGAAACGGGAGTTAAAGGGATGGGAGGCCAGGGATGAAAGATGCGGGATGAAAAAAGATGAGGGATGAGAGATGAGGGTGAAGATGTATTGCCTGCATCCCTCACCCTTTAGATTCCATTTTTCATCGTTCATCCCTCATCCACTTGCATGGATCAACAGCGCGAACGCATTCAAGAAGATTTGAGAGGGCTCGTCAGCGGCGAAGTGCGCTGCGACGATGTCTTTTTGCAAATGTATGCCAGCGACGCCAGCATTTATCAAATGACGCCACTGGCGGTCGTCCGTCCGCGCACGCGCGATGAAGTCGCCACCATCGTGTCGTATGCCCGTGAAAACCAGTTGCCGGTGCATGCGCGCGGGGCCGGCAGCGGTCTGGCCGGCGAATCGCTCGGATCGGGCATTGTCATCGACTTTTCGGCCCATTTTCGCCGCGTGTTGGCGACGGACGCCGAGACCGTACGTTTGCAGCCCGGCGTCGTGCATGAGCGGCTGAACGCTCATTTGCGGCTGCAGGGGCGGTTGTTCGGTCCCGATCCGGCCACCAGCCACGTGACGACCATGGGCAGTGTCGTGGCGCTCGACGGCTGCGGTAGCCATTGGCTGCAATACGGCTCGGCCCGGCGTCATCTGAAACGGCTGGAACTGGTTATGGCCGACGGCGGCCTGATGAGCGCCGGCCGCGAGCCGCTGATCAACGGCGTCAACCACGACGCCGACGAACGCAAACGCGGCCTCATCAACGCACTGGCGGGTTTGATCGATCGCAACGCCGATCTGATTCGCCGGCATCAGCCCAAAAGCCTTGTCAATCGGTGCGGCTACCAGGTGGCAGACGTGCTCAGCGAGAGCCATTTCGATCTGGCGAAGTTGCTGGCCGGGTCGGAAGGCACGCTCGCTTTGATTACGGAATTGACCCTGGCCACGCAGCCGCTTCCCAAGCATCAGGCCATGCTGCTCTTGTTGTTCGACCGCTTGGAGACGGCCGCTCGGGCGGTGCAGGAAGTGCTTCCCTTTCAGCCAGACGCCTGCGATCTGATGGATCGCCGGCATCTGGCTTTGGCGCGCGAAACCGATCCGCGGTACGACGCGCTCATTCCGGCCGCGACCGAAGCCGTGCTCTTGATCGAACTGCATAGCGACGAGCCGTATGAACTGCGCGAACGCATGCGGCAAGTGGCCGACCGCGTCCGCCGGCGCAAAAAACTGGCCTTCGACACGCGCCAGGCGTTCGCGCGGGAAGAGATGGAGGTGTTCTCCCGTTTGGCGCGTAAGGTCGTGCCGACGCTCTACCGGCTGAAAGGCACGACGCGGGCGTTGCCGTTTGTCGAAGACATGGCCGTGCCGCCGGAAGCGCTGCCCGGCTTTTTGGTCGAGATGCAAAACATTCTCAAACGGCGCCAGGTGACGGCCACCTTGTTCGCCCATGCCGGTCACGGCCAAATCCACCTGCGCCCCTTTCTCGATCTGGCCGACTCCGAGCATTTGCGCACGATGGAAGCGCTGGCCGACGATTTATACGAGGCGGTTTTCAAAGTGTCGGGCACGATCAGCGGCGAACACGGCGCGGGGTTGAGCCGCACGCCTTTCATGCGGCGGCAATATGGCGAGTTGTATCCGCTGTTCGTCGAAATCAAGAAGCTTTTCGATCCGCAAAACCTGCTCAATCCAGACAAGGTGGTGGCCGACGCGCCGGCCTCACTCACCTCTCATCTGCGGCCGGCCAACCCGCCCGACACGCTGCCGGCCGCCGTCAACGGCCCGGCGGCGAGGCCGCCGCGCGAGCTGATTGAGTTGCAGCTTCAATGGGCCGACGGGGAGATCATGCAAATCGCCCGGTCGTGCAACGGCTGCGGGGCCTGTCGAGCGCAAGACGTCAGCGTGCGGATGTGTCCCATTTTTCGTTTTGGACAGGTCGAGGAAAACTCGCCGCGGGCGAAGGCCAACCTGATGCGCGGCATCCTGGACGGGCAGATCGACCCTGAGTTGATTAAAACCGACGACTTCAAAGAGATCGCCGATCTATGCGTGAACTGCCAGCAATGTCGACTGGAATGTCCGGCCGGGGTCGACATTCCCAAGCTGATGTTGGAGGCCAAGGCCGCCTACGTGGCCAACAACGGCCTGCGCCTGCGCGATTGGGTCGTGACGCGGCTCGATCTGTTCAGCGCGTTGGGCTGTCTCGCGGGGCCATTGGCCAACTGGGCCTTGGGCAATCGCAAGGCGCGTTGGCTGCTGGAAAAAATCGGCGGCATCGCGCAAGGGCGCAAGGTGCCGCTCTTCGCGGCCAGGCCTTTTTTGCGTCGCGCTCACCGCCGCCGCCTCACGCGGCCCACGCGCCGTTCCGGCCGAAAAGTGCTCTACTTCGTCGATACCTACGCCAACTTTCACGACCCGCAATTGGCCGACGCCATGGTGGCCGTTTTGGAGCACAACGGCGTGGCCGTTTATGTTCATCCCCAGCAAACACAGTCGGGCATGGCCATGGTCTCGCTGGGAGCGGTCGATCTGGCGCGGAAGGTGGCGGCTCGAAACGTCGCCATTCTGGTCGAGGCCATTCGCCTGGGCTACACGGTGGTGGCCAGCGAACCTTCGGCGGCGCTCTGCCTGACGCGCGAGTATCCCGACTTGCTGGGCGACGACGACGCGCGGTTGGTCGCCGCGAACACGAGCGAAGCCTGCGCCTACCTCTGGAACATGCACCAGGTGGGCGCCTTGCAACTCGACTTCAAGCCCGTGAACGCCACCGTGGGCTATCACATGCCCTGCCACGTCAAAGCGCTGGGCATTGGCTCGCCGGGCGAGAACCTGTTGCGACTCATCCCCGGCTTGAACGTACATCGCATCGACAAAGGCTGCTCCGGCATGGCCGGCACCTTTGGTTTGCGGAAGGAGAATTACCGCAACAGCCTGCGTGCCGGCTGGCCGTTGATCTCCTCCATTCGCGAGTCGAACTGGCTGGCGGGCACCACCGAATGCAGCGCCTGTAAAATGCAAATGGAGCAAGGCACCAGCAAGCCCACCATTCATCCCTTGAAACTGCTGGCCCTCTCTTATGGCTTGATGCCGGAGATCGCCGCGCTGTTGAATGCGCGCGGCAAGGAGTTGATCGTGACATGAAGATCGAAGTGCAAATGTTCGCTCGGGCGAAAGACCTCGCCGGCGGCCAAACGGTGGAGCTTTCGCTTCCCGAGGGAGCGACTGTGGGCGATTTGCGTGCGGCGTTGGCGGCCAGTGTGCCGGCGCTGGGCCAGGTTTTGCCGCACTGCGTGTTCGCCTTGGACATGGAATACGCCGCCGACGCCGCGCCCCTTCGCGGCGATGCCCAGGTCGCCTGCATTCCGCCGGTCAGCGGAGGGTAAGGCCGAAAAATAATCTTCGCGCAACTGTTGACATTCGCGCGGGGGCTGGTATCATAAGCATGTTTCCCGCCTCGCTGTCGCGTATTTTACCGTGGCCGGGCGATTTATTACCAATGAACGACCGACCGCCGGACGACATTGGCACGATCGTGCTGATCGCCTTCTGACGGCCGATCGCAGGAGGACTGCGATATGTGCCGTGGTTGTTGGCAGCGAGTTCTTCGCGCTTTCGCGCTTTCGCGCTTTCGCGCTTTCGGATTCTTGCGCGCCTAGTTCACGCGTCGTGGTTTTAGCGGCGCGCTCTCTCTTACGTCGCATTTACCCAAAGCATGCAGTGACGGGAGGTTGAGATGTCCTCGATGGTTCCTCACGGGTCCGCCCAGGCTCTTGAAGCGTCAACAGTTGCGACCAAAAACGCTGGCGCCGCCGAGCGCGGTGCGTCGGTGCCTGCAAGCCACATCGCGGAGATCACGCTCCGCCTCGCCCTTGGTCTCATTTTGGTCGTCGCGGGGCTCGTCAAGTTTTACGATCAAGGAGGCACATCGGGCGCGTCCGCCGTGCCCGAAATTGCGAGAAGGGCGGTGATTGCGCAGTTTGAAATCCTCCTTGGTGGATGGCTCCTGGTCATCGGCTTCCGGCCACGATTCGTTTTCGCCCTTACGTCCCTTTGCTTCGCGGTATTCGCCTGCGCGGCGGCGTATCACTATGGCGCTGGCGAAGCATCCTGCGGTTGTTTCGGGCATGTCAAAGTGAAGCCGAAGTGGATGCTGCTTGCCGACATCCTAGCGGTCCTAGCCCTTCTGGCCCATGCGGCGCGGCGCGGAACGAGAGCAGGAAAGACGGCGGCCATTGCCTCGTTCATATGTGTCTGGATCGTCGCGCTTCTGGGCTCGGGCTTCGTCGGCGCAAGCCGGAATGCCGCGGATATGAATGCTGGCGACACGTTGGAACCCGCGCCTCGCGTGGTCCTGCGACCTGAAACGTGGATCGGCAAGCGGTTCTGGTTGGCCGATTATATTCAAGGTGGTGGCGGGCTTTTAAAAGGGCGTTGGCTTGTGTTGTTGCATCGTCGCGATTGCCCACGCTGCGCGGCGGTAAAGAAACGCCTTGACGAGGTTGGCGCGCAGCGTGGGCGTCGGAGGTTCGCGTTCATCGAGATACCCGCGAACGCGCATGGATCGGCGCGCATGACCAGCCCTGGAAATGATATCCTGCACCTGTCGCTGAACCCGTCTCGCCGATGGTACGGTGAGACACCCGCTATCATCCTGCTTTCCGCTGGCGTTGTCGAGGCGGCGTTTGATGACGAAAGGAGCGATCCGCCGCGTCGGGCCGCGCAAGATGGCGCCACGGGCGCCGGATGGTTTGAATGATTGAAGTTTCTGCAACCCGCACTTTAAAGGAGCGTATTATGAGATACTTGGTCTTCGCGTCGACAATCACGCTCGGCGTTTCCTTTTTCACGGCCGCCGTTTGGCTGGCGCGCGTAACACCACAAGTCGGCGCGGCGCGCTTGACCGATTGGGAAATGAGCCGCGTTATGGGACGAGGCAATTGTCCCGGATGCACCACGAGCCAGGTCATGGACTGTTACGGAGAGCCGGCGTGTTCAGGTTGCAACAGTTGCCCAAAGACGGACGAGAATTGGTTTAACCGTACGCGCAATAAGTGTGATACGGATCCTCCTGAAAACGGAGCCCAATGCGACGAAGGCAAGAATAACTTCCCCTGTTACAACCTCGAATACTGTGTATCCGGTGACGACTTGCCGATGCAAACGTGCCAGAACAACGTATGTGTGGGCACGAATGACGACTTGGATGACTGCCCTGTTTGCGAAACGGTAGGTTTCGTTCCCAACTCAACTGGACCGGCGAACAACGATACTTGCGTTTCCTGCGGGAGTTAACGCCCCCGTATCCCTCGCTGGAGAACAAAACGATGATTTCCCTGCCACCAACCCGTCCTGAGCTCAAACCGAAGACGCCGCGCAATCGCAATCCTTGCCGGGTGCCGCGAAGAGCGCTGCGCGCAGCCCTGCTGCTTGCGCCACTGATATTGGCCGTTTCCTCACACGCGTCCATGGCCGGCATCAAGGGCGACGTGGGCTTGCTGCGTACGACCGTGGACGCGTATCGTGACAACCTCCGCCGCCTAAAGAGTTGGCAAGCGCGCATCGAACTCACCAGACTAACGCGGAAAAGCGTACTGCCGCGCGAATCGCGAGCGACTATAGACTTCAGCTACGACCGATCGCGTGACTCGACAACCTGGCATTGGTCTCCTGATGAATCAGCTCCCAACCCAGGGCCGCCCGGCTCGCCGCTCGACCCCATCACGGGGGTGCGGTCTAAAGAGCTGGGCGGAAGCGCGCACATCGGTTTGATTCCGCGCCGAAGTGAGAGCGAGCCGCGCGTAGCGCAGGTGTTTCCGGAGGGCCAGTTGAAGCCGGGGCTTGGGGCCGAGGAGTTCGATCCATTACTGTTTTTTACGAACCAACAGGAGATTGGCGCCATGCTTGACCACTATATCGAAGTGGCCGATGGGGCGCGCGTGAATCATACTTCCGTCCGCCGAGAACGCGACGTGGTAATTCTCGATGTCGACACTCCGAAACGCTTGACACGTTTTGAATTCGACTTGACGAAAAGTGGCAATCTCACGTTCTTCCTATCGGACGCGAAAGATACCCAAGGTCGGCTCGGTGAGTGGCGCTGCGAGTACGCCCACATCGCCGGCGTCTGGGTGCCGGACAAGGTGACACGGCACCGGCTGAACCGCGGCACACGGGAAGAAATGGACATCACCTACCGCTGGCTCGAGAACAAGGTTAACGTGCCCGTCGCGGCGGAGGCATTCAGCCTCGAGCGACTCGGTGCGCGACCGGGCGACATCGTGGCTGACAATCGCGCCGGCGTGGAGTTCACCTACGGCGACGTCGGGCCAGAGGCGCGAAACCACCAGGCACTTTGGTTCATCGCCGCAAATACCGCAATTATCGTTGTGCTGGCATTGCTGAGTTGGTGGTCAAGGCGGCGGAGGGTGCGGGCATGAAACTTGGGAACCGAAGGGTCTCTGTCGCGGTGGCCGGCGCCATGGCGTGCCTCATGGCGGCGGGTGGCGTCGCGTGGGTCTTAAACCGAAGCATCGTGAATGCGAAAGCGCCACAGTGCGGGCATTGGTGCGTCCGGCGTTGCTGTGAGCTCCTTGGGGCACCCGTGGAAATGCCTGAGATTCTCGAAATGCTGCCGCCACGCGCGAATGGGCACAGCATGCGAGATCTCGCGCAAGTCTTCAAGCGCATCGGATTGGAAGTCGAAGGGCGCCGCGAAACCATCGATGGGCTTGGCGGACTCGGCTTCCCGTGCATCGTTCATCTTGGCGATCCCGATCACTTCGTCACACTCACCTCGGCTGATCGGCGGCGTGTGCATCTGTTTGACGGGGCGGGGCGACGGACGAGCCGCGCAACGCGGGCTTTCCTTGAGAAGTGGAGTGGAAGTGTGCTTGTCGTTCGCCGGCGCGCGCCGGACGTGGCACTGCCAGTGTACAAAAGGCAGGATCCTGGCCGCGCCCGCATCCAGTTTGAGGCGCTTTTCGCCGACTGCGCGGAATTGGCGCGCGAGCAAAACCTCGTCGCCTTCGTCTATCGATTTAAGAACCTAGGCGGTGCCAATCTCCGCATCGAAGCCGTCCACAAGAATTGCCCTTGTGTTGAGGCGATCTTGCCAAAGGGGCCGATCGCACCGGGCGGCGATGGTGAGATCAAGCTGAAGTACGAAATCGGCGGTCGTGCAGGCCCATTCTTCCAAGAAGTGCTGGTGGAATGCAACGATCCGCTCGCGCCGCTGGTGCCGCTCAAAGCGGCGGGCTATGTCGATTCAGGAGTCCGTGTCCTTCCGCCCAGCTTGCAGTTTGGCGACGTTGTGTCCGGTGGCGCGGCAGTCCTGCGTTGTTTCGTAAGTTATTCGGGCGATCACGAGGAGTTCGCCGTGTGCAAAGCGACGTGCGCGTTGCCGGGCGTCAGCGTAACAAGCTTTGAACTTTCGGATGTTGCGGCGGTGACGCGCCTTTGGCCGGCCGCCACCCGCGTGACAGTCACACGGCGCGGAACGCATGTTGTCGAGGTGGCGCTGGATCCACGGTTGTTACCGCCGGGCGTTGCGAGCACGACATTAACGATCGAAACCGACGTCGACGGTTTCCGGCGGATCGAGGTGCCCGTCACCGCGCGCATCTTGCCATCGCAACCAGTATCGCCAGCGCTTTAATTCGGCTACGTCGGAGTTGACATGTAGGCGAGCACATGCTTTCGCGAATTTCCCGCCGCAGTGAGCCAGGCACCAGCAAACCGATCATTCACCCGTTAAAACTGCTGGATCTGTGCGATGGCCTGACATGGAATAAGGCGGCCGACGCCGCGCCTCTTCGCGGCGGTGCCCAGGTCGCGTGCATTCCGCCCGTCAGCGGAGGGTAAGGGCGCATGGCGTACCGAATCACCCACGCTAAGCCTCGCGACGCGGCGGTTGCGTGAGCGGGTTTTGCGCCGTAGCATGACTTGAACCTAAATTACCTTGTGTGATCATGGGGCGCGGTGTTGTGGAGGTTGGGTTTCCTAGCCCGTCGCCAAACAACGGGACGGGCTGGGAAGCCCATCCTCCTTTTCCCACGACCGCGCAAGGTAATTTACGACTGTTCCGCAATTTCCTCCCTTTGAGAAAACTCAATGCTTATCTTCGACGCCCATCTTGATCTCAGCATGAACGCCCTGGAGTGGAATCGCGACCTGACGCGGCCCTTGGCTGAAATCCGCCGGCGCGAAGAAGGCAGAACCGACAAGGTCGATCGCGCCAAAGGCACCGTTTCGCTGCCGGAGATGCGCCGCGGCCAGATCGGTTTGTGCGTGGCGACGTTGATCGCCCGCTACGTCAAGCCGGGTAGTGCGCTGCCGGGTTGGCACAGCCCGGAGATCGCCTGGTCGCAAACGCAAGGGCAGCTCGCCTGGTATCGCGTCATGGAAGAAGCGGGCGAAATGACGCAGATCACCGATGTGGCCGCGCTCGACCGGCACATCGCCCTGTGGCAAAACGGCGCCACGGAGCGAACGCCCATCGGTTACGTATTGAGCCTTGAAGGCGCCGACTCAATTCTCACTCCGGCCAGGCTCGAACGCTCCTACGGTGAAGGTCTGCGGGCCATCGGGCCGGCGCACTATGGACCGGGCACCTATGCGTTTGGCACGCATTCGTCGGGCGGCATCGGCGCCGCGGGGCGCGAGTTGTTGGCCGAGATGGACCGCCTGGATATCATCCTCGACGCCACGCACCTGTGCGACGTCAGTTTCTGGGAAGCCTTGGAGCATTTTCACGGGCCAGTTTGGGCCAGCCACTCCAATTGCCGGGCGCTCGTGCCGGAAGAACGGAAATTCAGCGACGAACAAATCAAGGCGCTGATTGAACGCGGCGCGGTGATCGGCGCCGCGCTCGACGCCTGGATGATGGTACCCGGCTGGATTCGCGGCAAAACCACACCGCCACAGGCGGGCGTGTTGCTCAAGCACATGGTCGATCACATCGACCACGTCTGCCAGTTGGCCGGCAACGCCCGGCACGCCGCCATCGGCACCGACCTGGACGGCGGATTCGGATTAGAACAATCGCCGGGCGATTTAGAAAGCATCGCCGATTTGCAGCGTTTGCCGGATATGCTCCGCGGTCGCGGTTACAGCGAGACTGACGTGGCGGGCATCACGCACGGCAATTGGATTCGGTTCCTGCGTACCGCCTGGTCGAAAACGTAGGCCAGGCCAATATGGTTCACTAATAAGCCCATCCTCAAATCACGGCCGCTTTTCGACAATCTGAAAAAACAACTCACTTGACACTTCGCTAGATTCCGATATATTTAATTGTATGAGCAACATATCGTCAGCGCCGCGACTAACCGATTTGGATGCCCTCGCACGGGCCGCCGAATGCCTGCGCGTGCTGGCCCATCCCCATCGACTGAGGATGATCCAAATGATGTTGGCCGGACAATATACAGTCGGCGAATTGGCCGATGCCTGCGATCTGCCCACCGCGATGGCCTCGGAACACCTGCGCTTGATGCAACGCTGCGGGTTTCTGGCCAGCACCAAGGAAGGCCGTAGCGTCTACTACCGCGTCGTCGATCCGCACCTGAAAAATCTGATGAAGTGCGTCGAAGATCGTTGCGATGCCGGAGCTTGTCGATGAAGCTCTTTTTTTGCCTTGATTGTCAATAACATTCCGAACTATCGAACATCCAAGTTGTCTGAACGAACCAGGAGAACGCCATGAACATCAACACCATCACCCCCGGGCAACTCAATGAACTGAAGGCCGCCGGACGGGAGATTGATCTGATCGACGTGCGGACGCCCGTCGAATTCCGAGAAATCCACGTCGAATTCGCCCGCAACCTACCGCTCGATCGGTTGGATGCCGCCGGGCTAAGCTGCAAGCGAAACGGCAGCGGTCAGCCAATTTATGTCATCTGCCGTTCGGGCGGCCGGGGAAAGCAAGCCTGTGAACGATTGCTTGCGACCGGCATGACCGATGTGGTCAATGTTGAAGGCGGAACGCTCGCCTGGGAGCAAGCGGGTCTGCCGGTCGTACGCGGAAAGAAGGCCGTTTCGCTGGAGCGGCAAGTGCGCATGGTGGCGGGAAGCCTGGTTCTCGCCGGCAGCGCGCTCGGAGCGTTCGTCCATCCGTATTTCACCGGGCTGGCGGCGTTCGTCGGCGCGGGTTTGGTCTTTTCGGGCGTCACCGATACCTGCGGCATGGCGATGCTGCTGGCCCGTATGCCCTGGAACCAAACGCGAGACAAGTCGGGGAGCAACGCCACGCCGAATGGGACGGCGGCGTGCTGCTCGGGACTTTCCACGACAGGGCACTAAAGAACCTTGAGGGCGACGGGGAAAGGAGGATGGCCTTCCCAGGCCGTCCAGTTCTTAAAGTCATGAGATTAAGCGGCAACTCGACATACAGCGACGGTAGCGGCCGATGCCCTCGGCTTGCCCGAGGGAGTTTCCCGTTGGCCGTCTACAAACGCGGCTTTCCCGACGCTCACGATTTTGCCCCGCTTGGCCGCCGAAGGCGGCCAAGCGGGGCAAAATCGGGAAAAGGGGCGCGGACAATGCCTGATGTAGACAGCCAACGCGAATCTCCACCCGGCAAGCGGGTGGCATTAAATACACAGAAAAAAAGGTGGGCAGTGCCCACCCTACGGATGAAAGGATAACAACCATGCTTCTCAAATACTTTTACGACCGTGCGTTGGCGCACGCCTCTTATTTGGTCGGTTGCCAAAAGACCGGCGAGGCACTGGTGATCGATCCCGGCCGCGACGTCGAGCCATATCTGGAGACCGCCGCGCGCGAGGGGTTGCGTATCGTCGGCGCGGCCGAGACGCACATCCATGCCGATTTCGTCTCCGGTTCGCGCGAGCTGGCCGATCGGGTCGGCGCGAAGCTTTATCTGTCGGATGAAGGCCCGGCCGACTGGAAATACCACTATGCCAATCAGGACAGCGCGCAGTTGCTGAAAAACGGCGACCTGTTTCACGCGGGCAACGTCAAACTGCAAGCGCTGCACACGCCCGGACACACGCCCGAACATCTCTCGTTCATGCTGACCGATGAAGGAGGCGGGGCGACGGCGCCGATGGGCATCTTCACCGGCGACTTCGTCTTTGTGGGTTCGATTGGCCGGCCCGACCTGTTGGAAACGGCCGCCGGTGTCGTTGGCAGCGCGGAAGCGGGCGCCCGGCAACTCTATCATTCGATGCGCCGCTTTCTCGATCTGCCGGACTATTTGCAAATCTGGCCGGCCCACGGAGCGGGCAGCGCCTGCGGCAAAGGACTGGGAGCGGTGCCCTCCAGCACGGTCGGTTATGAGAAACGCTTCAATCCGGCTTTGAAGTTCGACGACGAGCAGCGGTTCGTCGACTATATTCTCTCCGATCAGCCGGAGACACCGTATTACTTCGCGGTGATGAAGCGGGTGAACAAGGTCGGGCCGGAGTTGATCCGCAATCTGCCGGCTGTTGAGGCGCTCGCTCCGGCGAAGATCGGTGAGATTGCCTCACGCCGGTTGGTCATCGACGTCTCGCCGTCAGCAAACTTCGCCGCGGCCCACGTTGCGGGTACGATCAACATTCCGGCCAATTCGCTCGTCCGCTGGGCGGGTTTTTTGGTCGATTATTCACTGCCGGTTTATCTTCTGGCCGAGTCGCCCGCGCTGCCGGAGCAACTCATTCGCCTGCGTTCGATTGGCATTGACCAGGTTGGCGGTTATTTCGACGCCGAGGAAGTGCGGCAGGCCGGCTTGCGCACGCAATCTTACCCGTCGCGCACTCCCCATGAGTTGCGGTCGAGCATCGAACGCGGCGAGGCGACGCTGTTCGACACACGGGCGCTGACCGAATATCGAGCCAAACACATCCCCGGCGGCGAACACCATTTTCTCGGCCAACTGCCGCGCGAGTTGCCGGACATTGATCGCTCGAAGCCGATCATCGTACAATGTCAGGGTGGAGGACGGTCGGCCATCGCGGCGAGCCTCTTGCAGCGAGCCGGGGTCGACGTCATCAACATGGCCGGCGGGATCAAAGCCTGGCAAGCGGCCGGGCTGCCCGTAACGAGCTCGCAATGCCGAGACCCTGAGGATGCCTCATGCCGATCCTGAGCGTTCTGTTTGGCGTCGTGGTTGGTCTGCTGCTTGGGTTGACCGGCGGCGGCGGCTCGATTGTCGCCGTGCCCATGTTGGTTTACGGACTGAGGCTACCCGCCCGAGAAGCCGTCGGCGTTTCGCTGGCCGCCGTGGGAGCGACCTCCTTCGTGGGCTTTTTGCATCGCCGGATGCTGGGCGAAGTCGAGCTTCCAACCGGCTTGCTATTCGCCATCGCGGGAATGCTGGGGGCGCCGGTCGGCGCCTGGTTGGCCGGCCTGCTTTCAGAGCAGGTGCTGTTGCTGGCCTTCGCCGGCTTGATGTTGGTGGTCGCCGAGCGAATGTGGCGGCAGGCATCGCCGGCGAAATTGGCGCCACGCGGCGTGGAGCAGCCCCCTGGCGAAACGCCGGGCGGTTTCGCCTGCCTGCGGGACGACAGCGGGAACTTGATTCTCAGTAGCCGTTGTGGCGTTCTGCTGGTGATCGTGGGGTTGATGACGGGCGTTCTTTCCGGCCTGTTTGGCGTGGGGGGTGGTTTTGTCATCGTACCCGCCTTGGTGCTGTTCAGCGGCATGCCGATTCATCGCGCCGTCGGCACGTCGCTGATGGTGATTTCGCTGGTCGCGGTAGCGGGAATCGTTTCTTATCTCTGGGCGGGGCAGGCCATTTCCCCGGTCGTCGCCGCCGTGTTCGCCGCCGGCGGGGTCGCCGGCCTGTTCGTGGGACAGCGGATCGGCCGCCGGCTGTCACGGCCGGTTCTGCAAAAGATGTTCGTCGTCGTCATTCTCGCCGTCGCGTTGTTTGTCATCGCGCGGAATCTGTCCATGCCACCGCTCTCATAAGGAATCTCGAAATGCCCAGCGCCCATCATCAGATCGTCATTGTCGGCGGCGGCGCCGCCGGCATCACCGTGGCCGCGCGGCTGATGAGACAGCGCGGCCACAGTCGCGACATCGCGGTCGTCGAGCCTGCCGCGAAGCACTACTACCAGCCGCTCTGGACGTTCGTTGGCGCCGGCCTGGCGAAAAAAGAGGCATCGGAACATTCCGAGGCCTCGGTGATTCCCGCCGGCGTCACCTGGATTCAAGACGCCGTGAGTGAGTTTCTGCCGCGCGAAAACGCCCTCGTCACCCGCGACGGGCGGCACATCACCTACGACTGGCTGGTCGTCGCGGCGGGGCTGCAAATCTATTGGGACAAGGTTCCCGGACTCAAGGAGTCGATCGGCAAAGAGGGCGTTTGCAGCAACTACTCGTATGAAACGGTGGGATCGACCTGGGAAGCGATCCACCATTTCCAAGGCGGAACCGCGATCTTCACCAACCCGTCGGGCGCGGTGAAGTGCGGCGGCGCTCCCCAGAAGATCATGTACCTGGCCGACGATCGATTTCGTGAGTCAGGCGTGCGTGACAAGGCGACGATCATCTTCGCGTCGGCGCAGCCGAGCATCTTCGCGGTGGAGCGATATGCGCGGACGTTGGATCAGGTCATCGCCCGCAAAGGGATTGATTGTCGCTATTGCCACGAGCTGATCGCCATTCGCGCGGAATCGAAAGAAGCGGATTTTCGCAATCTGAACACCCAAGAGGTCGTCACGTTGCGTTATGACTTGTTGCACGTCACGCCGCCGATGGGACCGCCGAAGTTCATCGCCGCCAGCCCCTTGGCCGATCCAGCGGGCTGGGTGGACGTCGACAAACGAACGCTGCGGCACAACCAGTTTGCCAACGTGTTCGCCCTGGGAGATTGCAGCAGCCTGCCGACGTCGAAAACGGCGGCGGCCATTCGCAAGCAGGCGCCCGCGTTGGTCGAGAATTTGCTCGCGGCGATGCGGAACCAAGCGCCCACGGGCAGCTACAATGGCTATACGTCGTGCCCGTTGGTGACGGGCATGGGCAAGTTGGTTCTCGCCGAGTTCGACTACGACAAGCAGCCCGACGAGACGTTTCCGATCGACCAGTCGAAAGAGCGATTCAGCATGTGGCTGCTGAAACGGCACCTGCTGCCGCTGCTATATTGGCAGGGAATGCTGAAGGGGCGGCTGTAGGGAAACGGAAAAGCAACCGTAAGAGGAGGATGGGCTTCCTAGCCCGTCACCAAACAACGGGACGGGCTAGGAAGCCCATCCTCCAAAAACTTGATGATTTATGGATCTTTAACAAGGAGCGACCAAATGCGTGCGACATTCAAGAGCGTCTTTGTTCCGTTGGCTGTTTTGTGCCTGGCGGCCTCGACGGCCAAGGCCGACGAACACACCAAGGATTCACTTGATACGGTGAAGAAGAATCTGGCGGCCAAGAAAGCGGTGCTGCTTGACGTGCGTGAGCAAGACGAGTGGGACGATGGCCACTTGAAAGACGCGATCGCCGCGCCGATCAGCGAGTTGAAGACGGTGGACGGCGCTCAACGCTGCATCGAGAAACTGCCCAAAGGGAAAATCGTCTACACTCACTGCGCGGTCGGCGGACGAGCCTTGGCGGCGGCGAAAGTTCTGCGCCAGCACGGCATCGACGTTCGGCCGCTGAAATCGGGCTACGATGATCTTGTCGAGGCCGGTTTTGAAAAGGCCGGCGAATAGGTACCGCACGCGATGTCATGAGACGTATGTCGGGAACGCTTGCGGACGATGACCTCGGCTTGCCCGAGGGAGTTCTCACGTTGGCCGTCTACAAACGCGACCTTCCCTACGCTCCCGATTTTGCCCCGCTTGGCCGCCTGCGGCGGCCAAGCGGGGCAAAATCGGGAAGAGGGGCGCGGGCAACGCCCGATGTAGACTGCCAACGTGATTCTCCACCCGGCATGCGGGCGGCATCAAAGCTTATTCTCGTGACATTACGGGCAAGCCGGACGGGGTCGTGAGATTAAACTCAATCCTACCATCGACTTAAAGACCCTAGCATTGACAAAAGTAGCGCTGTCCAACTAGAACCTCGTCACCAAACAGACATCAGATGATTCGCCATCTCGCCCTCTTCGGCTGCTTCGCCAGCCTGCTTGCCGTTGCCATCTCCCTGGGTCTGAAAACTCACGCCGCCATTGCGGACGACGATGGTGCGAACGTGCCACTCCAAGAAGCTCCCACCGGCCAAACCGTTCTCACGTTTCCCGAGGGACCGCTCGGCGATACGATCAAACTCGGTGAACAACTGGTGGCGCGAACGGCCACGCATCCCTTGACGAAGCCGTTTGTCGGCAACCAGCTCAACTGCACGTCGTGCCATCTGAAGAATGGAACCGATCTGAAAGCCGCGTCGTTCATCGGTGTAGCGACGGCGTATCCGGCCTGGTCCGCCCGTGAGAAGCGGGTCATTACTTTGGAAGACCGCGTGCTTAACTGTTTCATGCGCAGTTGCGACGGCGTTCGTCCGCCGCTGGGCGGCAAGGTCGCCGTGGCGATCACGGCCTACATCACCTGGCTTTCCAACGGGCAAGCGATCCGGCAAAACGGCCTGGCGCCTCTGGGTCCGCGCGCCGTGCGCCCGCTCAGATTAAAAGCCAACCAGGCCGACCGTAAGCGCGGCGCGAAGCTTTACGCCGACCGCTGCGCTTCTTGCCACGGTGATGACGGGGCGGGGGATGAAGATGGCCCGCCGGTTTGGGGCGAGCGATCGTACAACCACGGCGCCGGATTCGCCAAAGACGATCATCTGGCCGCCTGGCTGAAAGTCGCCATGCCGTTGGATGAGGCTGATTTTACCGAACAGGAGGCCATCGACGTTGCGGCCTTCGTCAACTCAAATCCCCGCCCCGAATTCGTTCTGAACAACCACTTGCCGAGCGCGGATCAACTCGGCGAGTACAACGCGGAAGCGAGCGACAACCGGCGCTGAATAATCCGGGCTAGGCATCTCGCATGAGCGGGGTTACGATCTGTGGGAACAATGTGAAAAGGAATAAACGATGTTTGATCTCGCGGCGATTCAGGAAGAACTCCAGAACGCCAAAATCGACGGCTGGCTGTTTTATGATTTTCGCTCAAGCAACGTGCTGGCGCGGCGCATTCTGAACATTCGCGACGACGCGGTCACCTCGCGGCGATTCTTTTATTGCGTGCCCGCCCACGGCCAGCCGCGCAAACTGGTGCATCGCATTGAGTCGGGTACGCTCGACCATTTGCCCGGCGAAAAGCACGTTTACTCGCGTTGGCAAGAGCTTGACGCCGGCCTGCGAACTCTGCTCGCCGGCCTGCGGCGCGTGGCCCTGGAATACTCGCCGAAGAACGCCATTCCCTATATCTCGCGGGTCGATGCCGGCACGCTCGAAGCGGTGCGCGCGCAGGGCGTCGAAGTCGTCTCGTCGGGCGACCTCGTGCAGAGCTTTGAAGCGGCCTGGAGCGACGAACAGTGGCGCATGCACTTGGCCGCCGCCGAGCAGACCACCGCCGCCTACGATTGCGCCTGGCGGCTGATCGCCGAGAAAGTCGCGGCCGACGGCGCGGTTCACGAACTGACGGTGCAAAAGGCGATTCTCGATTTCTTCCGGCAAAACGGGCTGGTGACCGATCATCCGCCCATTGTTGGCGTTGGCCCGCACAGCGGCGATCCGCATTATGAGCCGCGGCCCGGCGACGAGGGACTGATCCGCCGCGAGAGTTTCGTGCTCATCGACCTGTGGGGCAAGCTTGACCATCCCGACGCGGTTTACAGCGACCTGACGCGCGTGGGCTATGTCGGCGGCGTGGTGCCGGCGCGATATGAAGACATTTTTCAGAGTGTGGCCGCCGCGCGCGACGCGGCCATCGAGCGCGTGCGGCAGGCGTTTGCCGCCCACGAGCGATTGCAAGGCTGGCAGGTCGATCAGGCGGCGCGTGACGTGATTGAGGCGGCCGGCCATGGCCCGCGGTTTGTGCATCGCACCGGACACAGCATCGGCCGCGAGACGCATGGCAACGGCGCCAACATGGACAATTTTGAAACACACGACGAACGCCGCGTAATGCCGCGCACCTGCTTTTCGATCGAGCCGGGCATTTATTTGCCCGAATTCGGCGTGCGCAGCGAGGTCAACGTCTTCATCGACTCGGCGGCGGCGGTCCACGTCACCGGCGGGCCGCTGCAAACTTCCATTTTGCCGATACTTTAGCTAAGAAATCGTCGCACGACGTTCGCCGTGATTTTGGAGACGGCGTCGTCAACCAGCACGCTGCTGGGCCAGCCAATCGAGCCGGCGGAAAACACCTCGCCACCGCTGGCGGTTTGATAATAGATCATGTCGGCGCCGCCATTGTCGCGATTCAAACCCTTTGCGAGTAGCTTGATGTCGCGCGGAGAGCTGGCGGAGATTTTATCGGTTTCGTGCGCGCTGGCGCCGCCGGGGCAACGGCGATGCAGGCTTTTGTGCCCGAATTGGTCGTCGCGTTTCAGCCCCGTGCCGGCAAACGCCCAATGATCGGCCTCAATCACGCGGTACGGCGCGCCGGTCATCGCGCCGGCTTCGCTAAAGACAACTCCCAACAAGTTCGCCTCCGATTCCACGCGCAAATGAAAGCGGCTGTCGAGCTTGCGGCGAGCGATCTCGCGCTGGTCGCCGTTGCGGAAAGTCACCGTGGCGTCGTCAAGGAACTCAACTTCGCAGTTGATGCCGTTGCCGCCCAGGTAAATGAGTTTGCCGCCTTGCTCATCGACCCAGCCTTTGAGCCGCGCGTACATCTTACGCGACCAGTATTCGGGGTGCGTCGAAAGGATCAATACGTGGTAACCGGCCAGGTCGAGTTGGTCGAAATGAAACTGCGTTTCGGCGTAATAATCGTAGTCGAAACCTTCGCGTTCGAGCCAGGCCAGCAGGCGCCATTCGGCCGGGGCGAGGTGGCACGCCGCTCGGCCTTCAATCGGATCGGTCGGCCGCTCTTCAAGGGCGATCGAGTTGATGGGTTCAGGCCGGTCGAACGAGAGCGGATCGTAATCGTTGGTGTCGTAATGCAGATGATTAGGATCGGTATAGCGCTTCAGTTCCTGGCGGGAATTGACGGTGGGAGTCGCGGGGAAGCGGTCGGCGTGGATGTAGTTGCTGCGACCGCCGAAGCTGTTGTAAGCGTTCCAGGTGATGTTCGAGGCGAGCACCGCCAGCTTGGCGGCCGGTTTCGCCGGCGCCACGATCCAAGGAAACGAAAAACGCAAGCCCGCCGCCGTGCGCGCATGAAAGTAATACAACCCGCTTTTGTCCGGCGCCTCGACAAATTGCCGGTGGACCTTGATGTTATAGCCCTGCTTGTTCCAGCCGACGCCGGTTTGGGTATAATCACCGTCGGGCGTGATTTGCATGGTCGCGCGTGGCCCGTGTTCATCGTGCCAACCCAGCCCGCGAACCAACTCCGCCTCGCGGCCGTAGCGCCAAAGTTCCAGGTGGTAAGGCTCGGTGGCATGCACGCGGAATTCCGCGTCTTCGCCCGCCTTGATCCACTTCGGCCAAACGTAGCCCAAAAGTCCGTCGGAAAGGAGCCGGAAATGATGTATTTTGCCCGGCGTCACATCCAGCGACACCCGCTTGGAGCCATAGCCGTGCTTGTACAGGGTGACCTCGTAAGTTCCCGCCGCCAGGTCGGCATGAACGGCGCCGGTGGCGCGCGAACGCGCTTCGACCGAACGACCGTCGCGTTCCAATTCTAACAACACGTCTGGCAGGGCCACGTACCGTTCGTCGCTCACATAACCGATCAGCATGGCAATCTCCTTGGGGTGTTCGCTTGCGGCTCGGTGGCGTTCCGGCCGCTCGTCCGGATGATTCACCGGCCGCGGTAGAAGCGGCGCACACCGCGTAGCCGAATTCGTGAGAATTCCGGCCGTAACATGGTTGTTGGAGATGCCCTCGGCTTGCCCGAGGGAGTTTTCACGTTGGCCGTCTACACCGGCGGCTTTCCCCAAACCCCCGATTTTCCGCCGCTTGGCCGCCGAAGGCGGCCAAGCGGCGGAAAATCGGAGAAGGGGTTGGCGGCAAATGCCCGGTGTAGACGGCCAACGTGATTCTCCACCCGGCAAGCGGGTGGCATCAACGGTCCAACGCCACCACGACGAAACGGAGTAACAACTGCCAACCCTTCATGTAGCGATGTGAGACGGTGTCTCCAAAGTTTTCCGTCAATGTACATGGGCATCACTCGGCGTCAAGCGGCAGCGGTGCGCGGTTGACAAGGCAGGGGGGCAACCGCTCCACTACGAACTGCTTTCTTTACCGAGCATGAGGTATCCGTGGGACGAATCGGTTTGGCTTTTCGACTGTTTTTTCGCGTGCTGTTCGACGCCGCCTTGGCCGAGCGTGCGCGGCCGCTGCTGGCGGGCGCAGCCGCGCCCGAGCCGGCCGATCCGGTCGTCGTGGCGCCTGCACCTAAGCCGGCCAAAAAGGCGCCGGCACGCAACGACGCGCTCAATCTGCTTGCCATGCTGCAACGCGAGGCGCGGCTGGTCGATTTTTTGCAAGAAGAAATCGCGGCCTATAGCGACGAACAAATCGGCGCCGCCGTGCGCGACGTGCATCGAGACAGCAAAGCGGCGCTCGAACGTGTGTTCGCCCTGCGACCGATTCGCGAGGAGGCCGAGGGAAGCACGATCGAACTGGATGGCGAGTTTGACGCGGCACGTTATCGGCTGACCGGCCGTGTGCCCGAACGGCCCCCGTTCCGCGGCGCGCTGGCGCACCACGGTTGGCAGGCGACGCAATGCGTTTTGCCGGAATTCAGCGGCGGCGAAAACGCCGCCTTGATCGTCGCACCGGCTGAAGTGGAGGTGGCATGACCGCGAAGTATGCGATTGGAATTGACCTCGGCACGACCAATAGCGCCCTGGCCTGGTGCTCCTTGGAGGCCGAGGAACCGAAAGTGGAGTTGCTCTCGGTGCCGCAGATCGTGGCCCCGGCCACGGTGGAAGAACGTACGCTCTTGCCGTCGTTTTTGTATCTGGGAACCGAGGCCGACGCCAAGGCCAAGAGCTTTGATCTTCCCTGGGAAAAAAAACGCGACTTCGCCGCGGGCGAATTCGCGCGGCGGCAAGCGGCCGAGGTGCCGACGCGCAGCGTGGCGGCCGCCAAGAGCTGGCTCTGCCATAGCCGTGTCGATCGGCATCAGGCGATTCTGCCCTGGAACGCCCCCGCCGACGTGCCCAAGGTTTCGCCCGTGCAGGCTGCGACGCGCTACCTGGCGCACCTGGCGGCGGCCTGGCACGCGGCCTTTCGCGATGCGCCATTGGCCGAGCAGCATGTCGTGCTCACCGTGCCCGCCTCATTTGACCCTGCCGCCCGCGAACTGACGCGCGAGGCCGCTTTAGCCGCGGGCATGCCTGAAAACCTCGTGTTGCTGGAAGAGCCTCAGGCGGCGGTTTATGCTTGGCTGGCCGATCAAGGCGACGGTTGGCGCAAGCAGATGCAAGTGGGCGATCGGTTGCTCGTTTGCGACGTGGGCGGTGGCACGACCGATTTCACGCTGATTGGCGTCACGCAGGAAGCGGGCGAGTTGACGCTCACGCGCTTGGCCGTTGGCAACCATATTCTCGTCGGCGGCGACAACATGGACCTGGCCCTGGCCCATTATGTGGCCGGGGCGTTCAGTCAAAAAGGAGTGCAGCTCGATCCTTGGCAATCGGTGGCGTTATGGCATTCGTGCCGTGCCGCCAAAGAGGCGTTGCTGGCGCCCGACGGTCCCAAAAAACACGCCGTCGCCGTGCTCGGCCGCGGCAGCAAGCTGATCAAGGGGACCGTCTCGGTGGAGGTGGAGCGTGAGGCCGCCGCTCAACTGCTCGTGGAAGGCTTCTTGCCGCAATGCCGGCTTGACGATGGACCCGCGCCGCGACGAGCCAGCGGTTTCCGCGAGCTTGGTTTGCCGTTTGAGTCGGATACCGGCGTCACGCGCCACCTGGCGGCTTTTTTGCGAGCGCAGGGCGAAGAGGGCCAGCCGGCGCGGCCGACCCATGTGTTGCTCAACGGCGGCGTATTCAAGTCGCCCGTGCTGCGTGAGCGGCTCTTCGCGGTCATGGCCGATTGGTTCGCCGATCAACCGCCGCGAGGCATGCGGGGCAACCTCGATCTTGATTATGCCGTGGCGCGCGGCGCGGCGTATTATGGATTCGCCAAGCAGCGTAAAGCGGTGCGCATTCGTGGCGGGACCGCGCGCTCTTATTATGTGGGTGTCGAGACGGCGGGCCTGGCCATTCCCGGCGCGCCGCGGCCGCTGCGCGCCTTATGCGTGGTGCCGTTTGGCATGGAAGAGGGCACGGAGAGAGACGTGCCTGGCGACGAAATCGGCCTGGTGGTGGGCGAACCGGCGCAGTTCCGTTTCTTTAGCTCGGCCCTTCGCAAGCAAGACGAGCCTGGCACGTTGCTTGCTTCGTGGGGTGAAGAAGAGCTGACAGAGACCGACCCGCTGGCCGCGACGCTGCCCGCCGGCGAAGGCGCGGAAGAAGGCTATGCCCCGGTCAAATTCCACTCCAAAATCACCGAACTGGGCATGTTTGAGTTGTGGTGTCAGAGCACGGTGTCCGATCATCGCTGGAAGCTGGAGTTCAGCGTGCGGGAGGAAGCAAGCTAGCCAAAGCGGCCAGCCTCGTAAGAAATGAAGTTGCTGCGAAGAGCTAGCGTCAGCCGCGCGTCTCCTTCGATCGGCGCAGGCCGTAAAGCAGCAGGATCAGTACGATGCCTAGCGCGCTCATTCCAACAAATATCCAGATCCCGTGGCCGTTGACGCGATAAACGATCCTGGATGGTTCACCGGCGGTCGGTATTGAGTACGTCGTTCCAACATCGCGGTTGTCCGGTTCACCGATGACGCGTGTCAGGACAATGTCTTGGCCTCGGTGATCGGTTACAAGTGTTCCTTTCGGCGCATGCAGGCTCTCGATTTCAAACCATTCCAGCGGAATTGGCTCGTTGACGAGCTCCCAATTGAACTCATGCTCGTACGTCGCGGGGCGCCCTTCGGCGTCTCGGTACTGCTGGTCTTCGATCCGGTAGGTTAGCGGCACCCAGACGCCATTGATTTCTGTCCATGTGGCCTCGCACCCACCAAACGGCTCAGGCCATCCGCCCTTTACGTTGGGCTCGCGGCTGATGAGCTTGTGCTGCATTTCAAACCGCACCGGCGAAAACCCCTTCGACCGATCGATCCATAGGCTATTGCGGCCGAGCCCATCGGTTGTGGGCCAGCGTATTCGCCACAAACCGGCGCCTTCATCGACAACTTCATCTGGCGGCCGATCATTTAGATGCTTAAATAAATCGGCCCAGGAGGCTTGGTGTTCGTAGGACACCGCGGCCAAGAGGCCTACCGTACGAATGTCTATAACCCCCTCGCGCCGGATTTTGAAATCGGCCTTGTTGACCTGGATTTCGCTCGGATCTTGACTGCCCGCGACGTTGATCATGTGAACCGACCTGTCAGGCCTATGAATATGTGCGAAGTGCCATGTTACGATGGGCAAATCTTTGACATCGGCGCGCTCAACGTCCTCTGTGGATGCCGCCGCGCCGCGAGTCGGACGAGGATCGTCTCGCTCGACATGCAGGAGCTCCATGTCACGATCAAAGGCGTACAAAAACTTGATCGGACCGCGAACGGTGCCCGACGGAAATGGCTTGAACATTTGGCCGGAGCCGCGCACCAGCCCTCGCCGAAGTCGCTCGCGTTGGTCGCGCATGCCAGCGAGTAAGCCATGTGCGCGCCGCTGAATGTCGGTCTCTCCGCTGCCGGCGCCGTCGCACGATCTCACGGCTGAGGAGCAAATCGCGGCGACGATTGCTAGATCGGCAATGCATGCGGAGA
>DASVGM010000692.1:0-13935 GCA_036379555.1 Pirellulales bacterium
TTTGCCCGACGGCGGCCTGGTGCATATCGACACCATGCCTGAATCGCGGGGTGGCGAGGGCTATCTGATTCGCATCGCCGACAACGGCATTGGCCTGCCGAATGACCTTGGCGAGCGCATTTTTGAGCCGTTTGTCAGCACGAAAGAAACCGGTACGGGGCTGGGGTTGCCGATCTGTCGCCGGATTATCGAGGCGCATGGCGGCGAGATCACGGCCGCGAAGGGCCCCGATGGCGGAGCGGAGTTTCTTATCTGGTTGCCGCGAGCGCGGCAGTCGGCCGTCGCGGCGATTGATTCCATACGGCCGGTCGCCGAGCCGTTTTCCTCACAAAACCTGGTAAGCCATGCCACGACTGCTCGTAATTGACGACGAGCCGAACGTGCTCTACTCGCTGCAGAAAAGCCTGGCGTCCGAAACACTGGAAGTCGTCACGGCGAAAACCGGCAAAGAGGGCATCGAGCGACTCGTCAACGTGCTGCCAGACGCCGTGATCGTCGACGTGCGCTTGCCCGATATGTCGGGGTTGGACGCCTACGACCGCATTCGCCAGATCGATCCGCGTTTGCCGGTGATTGTGATCACGGCCTTCGCCAAGACCGAAACGGCGATTGAAGCCATGCGCCGCGGGGCCTTTGAATACTTGCTCAAGCCGGTCGATTTCCGCCGGCTGCGCGAAGTGGTGGAGAAGGCGCTTGAGGTTAGCCGCTTGAGCCATGTTCCAGCGGTCATCAGCGAGGAAGAACCTGGTGATTCGGCGGCCGATCGCATTGTGGGCAATGCGCCCGCGATGCAAGAGGTTTACAAGGCGATCGGCCGCGTCGCCCCGCAAGACGTCACGGTGCTGATCTTGGGCGAAAGCGGCACTGGCAAGGAGTTGGTGGCACGTTCCATTTATCATTACAGCCGCCGCGGCCAGGGGCCGTTTCTGGCCATCAATTGCGCCGCCATTCCGGAGAACCTGCTGGAGAGCGAACTGTTCGGACACGAACGCGGGGCCTTCACCGGCGCCGATCAGCGGCGGATCGGCAAGTTTGAACAGGTTAGCGGCGGCACGATTTTTCTCGATGAAATCGCCGACATGTCGAGCGCCACGCAGGCCAAAGTGCTGCGGTTGCTGCAAGAACAACGCTTTGAGCGAGTCGGCGCGAACGAAACCATTCAGACCGACGTGCGCGTGATCGCGGCGACCAACAAACACCTGCCCGAACTGGTCGAAGAAGGTAGTTTTCGGCAAGATCTCTAGTACCGCTTGAACGGTTTTACCATTTCACTGCCGGCCTTGCGCGAGCGGCGTGACGACATTCCGCTGTTAATCGACCATTTCCTACGGGTCTTCAACCGCGAACTGGCCAAGAGCGTGCGGTCGGTCACGCCGGAAGCGCGTCACTTGCTCACGGCTTATGACTGGCCGGGCAACGTGCGCGAGTTGCAAAGCGCTATCAAGTTCGCCATGTTGCACGCCACCGGCGAGGTGCTCACGCCCGACTGGCTGCCGGAAGCATGCCGAGCGGCCGCGAGCCACTCGGCCGGCGCCGCCGCGGCCGACGGCATGTCGGGCGTGGTGCAATTGACGCGGCAACTTTTGGACGACGAGCAGCCCGATATTTATCGCTTGGTGTCGGCCGCGGTCGATCGCGTCGTGCTCGACGAAGTGTTGCGGCACGTCAAAGGGAACCAACTTCAGGCGGCCGAATTGCTCGGCATCTCCCGCACCACCTTGCGGGCCAAGCTGCGTTCGCTGGGACTGGTGGTTGAGAAAGCGGTTCAATCCGACAGCGACGGCCTCGGCGTGGTTGGGAAGGAGGCGGCCGATGAGCGTCGATGATTCACTGCTCGCGGCGCTCGACCGGCAAGGCATTGAGTTGCCGCCGGACCAAACGGAGTTGCTCAAGCGATATTGCCGTGCGTTATGGGAGTGGAATGAAAAGCTGAATCTCACTCGGCACACCGATTATGAAAAATTCGTCAGCCGCGATCTGGTCGACTCGCTGGTTCTCTCGCGACATTTGGAACACGGCGAGCGCGTGCTCGATGTCGGCACGGGCGGCGGCGTGCCGGGTATTGTGTTGGGCATTTGCCGCGCGGATTTGACGATCGTTTTAACGGAATCGGTGGCGAAGAAAGCGCGTGCCGTCGAGCAAATGGTCGCCGATCTACGCGTGCCGATCGACGTGTGCCACCGCCGCGCGGAAGACTTGCTGGCCGAACGCGCCTTCGACACTTTGGTGGCGCGTGCCGTCGCGCCCTTGGCCAAGCTGTTGACCTGGTTTGCCGACCATTGGGGCGCGTTCGATCGCCTCCTGGTGATCAAAGGCCCGAAGTGGGTTGAAGAGCGCCACGAGGCGCGCGAGCGTAATTTGCTCAAGCACCTTGACCTGCGCAAACTCGAAAGCTGGCCCCTGCCGGGCACGGACTCGCAAAGTGTGTTGTTGGAAATCCGGGCAAAAGCAACGGGATGACCGTGAGGATGGCCTTTACAGGCCATTCTCGTTGTCCGCAAATCGCGCGCGGCGGTCAGTGTACCCGCTGCCCCGGCTTGGCGCCGGCATCCGGGCGGAGCAAAAAGACTTCTTCGCCGCCTGGCCCGCTGGCCACGACCATGCCCTCGCTCGTGCCAAACTGCATCTGCCGCGGGGCCAAATTTGCCACGCAGACCACAAGCTGGCCGACCAACTCTTCAGGCTTGTAGGCGCTCTTGATGCCGGCGAAGACATTCCGCCGTACGTCGCCGCCAAAACTTAACGTCAGGCGGAGCAGTTTCTTCGACTTTGGCACCTCTTCGGCCGCGACCACACGCGCGATCCGCAAATCGACTTTGGCGAACTCGTCGTACGTGATCTGCTCGCACAGCGGCTCGGCCGCAAGCGGCTCCGGACCATCGCTCGGCTGCGCCGGCGCGGCCGGGGCATTTTGCGGTGGTTGTTCCTTACTGTCGTCAATCATGGCTTGTACCTGCTTGGTGTCAACACGTTGCATCAAATGTTCAAAATCGCCAACGGGCGTGCCCACCAGCGGCGTTTGCGTTTCGTTCCAATGTTCAATCGGCTGGTTCAACAGCTTGCCGGTTTGCGCGGCCAGGCGCGGCAGTACGGGCGTCAAATACACGACCAACTGGCGGAACAGATTGAGCTGTACCGTGCATACCTGTTGCAATCGCTCGGCCTGGGCGGGGTCTTTCTTCAGATTCCACGGCGCGTTGTCTTCGACGTACTTGTTGGCCCGATCGGCCAGCAGCATGATCTGCCGCATCGCTCGGTTGAAATCACAGGCTTCGTAGGCGGCGGCGATTTCGTCGCCGGCGGCGGCAGCCTGCTGAAACAGCCCGCCGTCGTCGGGATACTCTTGAGCCAGGCCCGTCGCGCGAACAAATCGGGCGGTGCGACTGGCCAGGTTCACCACTTTGCCCACCAGGTCGCCGTTCACCTTGGCCACGAATTCTTCCAAGTTCAAGTCGAGATCGTCCAGCTTGGGCACCAGCTTGGTGGCGTAATAGTAACGCAAATAAGCCGGATCGAGGTGCTTGAGGTACGTCGCCGCCCTCACGAACGTGCCCTTGCTCTTCGACATCTTCTCGCCGCCCACCGTCAAAAAGCCGTGAATATGCACTTTACGCGGCAGGCTGAAGCCCGACACTTTTAGCATGACGGGCCAAAAGAGCGTATGAAAGTAGGTGATGTCTTTGCCGATGAAATGGTGGATTTCCGTTTCATCGCCGCGCCACCACAAATCGAAATCTTCGCCGTGTTTGCGGCACCACGCCAGGCTGGACGCGATGTATCCGATCGGCGCGTCAAACCAGACATACCAAGAATTACGCGGCGCGTCGGGAATCTCAAAGCCAAAATACGGCGCCGGCCGCGAAACGTCCCAATCGCGCAGCGGCTCGGCCAGAAACGCTCCGGCCAACCAATGAGCCACGTCCGGCTGTAAATGATCGCCGGTTTGCGTCCACTCACGCAAAAACTCGTGCATCTGCTCCGTGTGAATGAACAAGTGCATGGCCGAGCGCAGCTCCGGCCTGGCGCCGGTATGCACGCTCACCGGGTCGATCAACTCCGTGGGGCTGTAGGTGCTGCCGCAATGGTCGCAACTATCGCCATATTGATCCGGGGCGCGGCACTTAGGGCAACTCCCCTTCACAAACCGATCGGCCAGAAAGGTCTTCGCCTCCGGGTCGTAAAGCTGCGTCACTTCGCGTTCAAAAACCAACCCTGCGCGGCGCAAGGCGGCCCAAACCTCCGCGCACAGATGGCGATTCTCCGGGCTATGCGTGCTGCCGTAGTTGTCGAACTCAATCTGAAAGCCGGCGAAGTCGCGCTCGTGCGCCGCCTGCATATCGGCGATGAGCGCTTCTTCCTTGCGCCCTTCTTGCCGGGCGCGAATCATGATGGCCGTCCCATGTGTATCGTCGGCGCAAATATAAATGCAACGCTCGCCGCGCAGCTTTTGGAAACGCACCCAGATATCGGTCTGGATGTATTCCACCAGGTGGCCCAGGTGGATGTGGCCATTGGCGTAAGGCAGAGCGCTGGTGACGAGGATGCGGCGAGGCATTTAGGAAGGGTTCAGGGTTCAGGGTTCAGGGTTCAGGGTTCAGGGTTCCGGGTTCCGGGGGGCGCGCGGCGCTCCAGCGGCGAGATTCTTCAGGGAGCTGACGCTCAAGGGTGCGCTCGAGGCCATTAAGCATGCGAACATATTCTTGGTAGCGCTCGCGGAAGCGCTCTAGGTCGGTGCCGGCGATGTAACCCTTGAGGCTGGCGATGAAGAGATGGTGGATTGTTTCCAGCGCCTCGCCACGGGCGCGATTGACTCCCTCAATCTTATTGCGCACATGGCGGTCACTATGCTTTTCAGCGAGGTTTGCCGGCGCGCTATTGGATGATCTACGAACTTGCGAAGTTAACTCGAAGCGCTCTGCCGATGGCCAACGCTCCGACAGGCGGCACACTTCAATATGGAGTTGGCAGAGCATCTGATGCACCTTTATATCATCCACGCGCATAAAGTCGGTCACGACTATCCTCCACGCGAGTAAACATCAACGGTCTTTTTCCTGAACCCTGAACCCTGAACCCTCTTAACTGACACCCCATTACCCGAAAAGTTCAGCGCCAAGATCCCACCCATCAGGAAGGACCGCGTCTTTGGGAGCGATAACCACGCCCTCGCAGATCATCGCCTGGCTGCTCTCAGGGCTTTCTTCAACGCCGCGCTCGTTAACCAGCCGCACGCGCCGGCCAATGTGACAGTTTTTGTCAATAATGGCGCCTTCGATCACCGAACCCTCGCCAATCGCCAGCGGCGGCTTGCCGGCGCCGCAATCGGCGGCCATCTGTGAGGGTGACTGGAAAGTGTCGTTGCCCATCAAAACGGAGTTGCGGATCGTCACGTTGCGGCCAATGCGGCAACGCAGGCCGATGACGCTGTTTTCGATTGTCGTGCCGCTTTCAATATGACAGCCATCGGCCAGCAGGCTATTTCGCACCGTGGCGCCTTCGATGCGCGTGGGCGGCAAAAACCGCGGATGCGAATAAATCGGCGCCTCGGCCGACGCCAACTCGAAGGGCGGCTCCGGTTTCGCCAAGTCGATGTTCGCCTGATAGAACGACTTGATCGTGCCGATGTCTTCCCAGTAGCCGTCGAACAGGTGAACGTGAACGCGATGCGTGCGAATCGAAGCCGGAAAGATTTCCTTGCCAAAATCGCGATAATCGGTTTTGGTCAACAGGTCGACAAGCGTGTCACGGTTAAACAAATAAATGCCCATGCTCGCCAATAGGTCGCGGCCGCGGCTGGGAATGCCTTGCGCGTCGATCCAGGCCGGGTCGGTTCGCATGTGCCGCACCTCAGGCTCGGTTTGGGGCTTTTCCAAAAAACCGGCCACCGCGCCGGAAGCATCCAGCCGCAGAATGCCCAACTGCGACGCGTCTTGTCGCGCCACCGGCAGCGTGGCAATGGTGGCGGCGGCCTTGTTGCGGCGATGTGTCGCCAGCATGTCAAGATAGTTCATGCGGTAAAGCTGATCGCCCGATAGGATCAGCACGTAGTCAATTCCGGGCTGCTGTAATGCCCGCAAGTTCTGCCGCACGGCGTCGGCGGTGCCTTGATACCACTCGGCGTTGGCGGGCGTTTGCTGGGCGGCCAAAATCTCGACAAAACCGCCATTGAAAGCGTCGAAGCGGTAGGTTTGCCGGATGTGGCGATGTAGGCTCACGGAGTTGAACTGGGTGAGCACGTACATGCGGTTCAGGCCGCTGTTGATACAGTTTGACAGGGGAATATCGATCAGCCGATATTTTCCGGCCAACGGCACGGCCGGTTTGGAGCGGAACTGCGTCAGGGGGTGCAATCGCGTGCCCCGGCCGCCGCCAAGCACCATCGTCAGGACATTTTTCATCGTCGACAAGCCAAGCAAAAGACCACAAAGCCACACATCCGAACGCTCATTGTAGCGAAAGCTTTGTCGCCGTGTAGGGTGTCATGTTTGGGTCTGGCGCGTACAATGTGAATAACACTGGGCTGGGCAAGGCATGGTACGGGAGCGTGCAAGCCAGCCGCGCCGAGCCAGCCGCAAAATGGAGAAAACCGAATTCAAATGTCAGAACCCAGCCATTCCGAGCGTCGTAAGCAACTTGTTCGCACCATGAGCGCGTTGGGCGAGCTTATTCTTAAAGTCGATGAGCTAGCCAATGAACACCTTGATAGCGGCCCGGCCAAGAAAGGCTTCAGCCAGATCATCACGTCCATCAGAGTAACTCGCGACGCCTTGCAGACGCAATACAACGAGCTGCTGGCCGGCGGTTCGGGCAGTTAGCAGGGGTTTTTTTCGCGGCATTGCATGGTCACGGCAGCTATCTTGACTCCGCCCGGTCGCGGTGCGGTCGCGTCGATCGCCGTCTGGGGCGCATCCGCCGCGACCACGCTGGACGAGCTTTTTTCTCCCGTCGCGGGCGGGCGCCTGCTCGATGCGGCGCCAGGCCGCATTCGGTTTGGCCAATGGCGAGGATCACAGTGGCACGGGTCAGGCGAGGACGTTGTTGTCTGCCGTACGGCGGCAAACGAAATCGAGATTCATTGCCACGGCGGCCAGGCCGCCGCGCAGTCGATCATGGCGGCGCTGATCGAGCGGGGTTGCCGACAGGCGCCCTGGTCGGCGTGGTTGGCCAGGCATGCGCCACGGCCGGTGGCCGCCGAAGCTCTTGAGGCGCTTACCGGCGCCAGCACGCTCGCTTGTGCCGCCATCCTCCTCGATCAGTTTCATGGAGCGTTGGAAGGCGAACTGAAGGCGTGCGTCGGCCTAATGGAGTCGTCTCGTGAACGCGACTGGCATGAGGCGCACGACCGTCTGGCGCGATTGGCAGGCCGCTATTTGTTGGGTAAGCACCTTACCCGGCCGTTTGAGATTGTCATCGCCGGCAAGCCAAACGTGGGCAAGAGCAGCCTGCTCAACGTGTTGGCCGGATATGAACGGGCTATTGTCTTCAATCAGCCCGGCACCACGCGCGATGTTCTCACGTTACATACGGCAATCGGCGGTTGGCCGGTCATGGTGATCGACACTGCGGGCCTGCGGTCGGGCGGCGATCATTTGGAAACCAGCGGCATGCGGTTGGCCATCGACCGCATGAATGCGGCCGACCTGCTTCTGTTGGTGTTTGACGCCCAGCAACGCTGGCAGACTGATGACGATGAGTTGGCGTCGCGCTGGCCCGAGGCGATCGTCGTTCATAACAAGTGCGACCTTGGCGCGCCGCCGGGCAATGCCAGGCCGGGCCTGGCCATAAGCGCACTCAGGGGGCAAGGCATCGACGCCTTGCTCGACTGCATTGCCGCGCGACTGGTGCCGGAGCCGCCGCCGTCCGGCGCGCCCGTGCCGTTTAGCGCAAGACAAATAGAGGCGATCACAGCGGCGCACCATTTGTGTGGTCGCGGCGACCGCCGGGCGGCCGCGCGGCGATTGAGAGACTTGATGCTTTACGATTCCGCGCGGGAGGCGGCGGCTTTGCCGGCAATCAGGCTGGCCACGTAAGCGCCTTTGAAGCCCGCGTCGATGTTGACCACCGCGACGTTCGCCGCGCAACTGTTGAGCATGCTCAACAGCGCGGCCACGCCGCCGAGATTCGCGCCGTACCCGACGCTGGTGGGCACCGCGATCACCGGGCAGTCGACGTAACCGCCCACCACACTGGGCAGCGCGCCTTCCATGCCGGCGATGACCACAATCGCATCGGCGCCGGCCACATCGGGCAATCGCGCGGGCAGTCGGTGTGGACCGGCCACGCCCACGTCATGCACCATCGTCACGCGCGCGCCCATCCACTCGGCGGTTTCGCGGCATTCTTCCGCCACCGGCAGATCGCTGGTGCCTGCCGTGATGATGCCGACATGTCCGCGGTCGCCGGCGCGGTCTGGCGCGCTTTCCAGCGGCACACGGAACGTGCGGCCCACGGGGTTGTAAACCGCCCCGAGAAAGTGCGGCGTCAGCTCGCGCGCTTGATCGGCATTCACACGGGTGGCCAGCACGCTCACGCCGTTGGCCAACAAACTCTCAAAGATCGCCTTCAGCGCCGCGACGTTTTTCCCTTGACCAAACACGATCTCGGGATAGCCGCAACGACGGGCACGGTCGAGATCGAGTTGAGCCACTCCCACGTCGGCGATCGGCCGACGCGAAAGACGATCGGTGAATTCGTCAACGGACAATTTGCCGCCGAGCAGTTGTTCGGCAAGCGATCGTAGGTTTTCTGGCTGCATGGCAATCATGCTATCAGCTTCGCGACAAGACTGGCAACTACTTGCCGCGAATCACCACCGCGGATCCCGCCGCGCGAGGGGCCGCCGGTGCGCGTTTGGCCGACGATTCTTGAGTCGAGGTCTGCTCGAGTTCGCGAAGCATGCGCGCCATATCGGCGGCGATTAAGGTGCGGCGCGTGCGAGTTATTTTGCCCATGTTGTCTCTCCTCTCCGGTTGCCGTTTCATCGGGTTGCTTCGCGACCAATTTTTCGGCAGCCGGGAGCGAGAATCTGAAGCGGAATTCTTGGACGTGACTCATCTCTGTGGAGTGTATGGCTTTGCGGCCGGCCAGTCGCGCAGGCCACCAAGACAAGCTCGGCGGAGACGAATGAACAGGAAAGCTGCGCCGTTGGAATCAATCCAATTGACCGGCGGCCCGCGGCCAAATAAGATAATGAAGATTGTCGAGTTGGCCATTGTCAGTCCTTTCTCAGCGGAACGAGGCGTTCGCCTCGGCGCAGGCGGCCGATGCCGGCCCGATGCGTCAGACGCGGCGAATCTAGTTTGCGGGCGGAACCACGAACATCAATTCGGATGAATAGTGCGAGTTCGAGTCAGCGAGTGCCGACCGCACCCATTTTGGGTGAAGGCTCCGACCGCGCGCGGGCTTTCGTGCCGGGCGATGCCGCTTGCGATCCCGATCAGCCGACCATCATTACGCAACGGCCGCCCGGAAGCGGGGCCGGCGGCAATCGGGCGGCGGGGCATCTCGACCTGGCCAAGCAACTTGCCGGCGAGCGTCTGAACCACTTCCAGCTTTTGGAATATGTGGGCGGGGGTGGCATGGGCGCGGTGTTTCGCGCTTTGGATACGATGCTCAATCGCGACGTGGCGCTGAAGGTGCTTTCGCGCGATCAGGGCGCCGATGATGAGACGCGCCGCCGCTTTCAGAATGAGGCCCAATCGGCCGCGCGGCTCGATCACGAGAACATCGCCCGCGTCTTTTACGTGGGCGAAGATCGCGGGCTGAACTACATTGTCTTTGAGTTTATCGAAGGCACCAATTTGCGTGAGCTTGTCGAGCGCAAAGGCCCCTTGCCGCTGCCCGAGGCGCTGAGCTACACGCTGCAAATTGTACATGCCCTTTCACACGCCGCCAGCCGCGACGTGGTGCATCGCGACATTAAGCCGTCGAACGTGCTCATCACGAGCGACGGCCGGGCCAAGTTGGTTGATATGGGCCTGGCACGGCTGCATCACGCGCATCCCCACGGCGAAGACTTGACGGCCAGCGGCGTCACGCTGGGAACCTTTGACTACATTTCGCCCGAACAAGCGCGCGATCCCCGCTGCGCCGACGTGCGCAGCGACATTTACTCGCTCGGCTGCACGTTGTATTACATGTTGACCGGCCGGCCGCCTTTTCCGGAGGGCACGGTGTTGCAAAAACTATTGCAGCACAACAGCGATGCGCCGCCCGATCCTCGTGATTTTGATCCCGCGCTGCCGGCGGGCGTTTCGTTGCTTGTCGCCAAAATGTTGGCCAAAGATCCGCTGAGGCGCTATCAGCGACCGGAAGAGCTTATGACCGACATTCTGTCTTTGGCGGATCAGGCCGGTTTTGAGTTGCCGGGTAGCGATCGTCAGGGTTGGTCGGCGCCGGCCCACTCGGCGGGCGCGGCCACTTCTCTTTCCCGGCACTTGCCGTGGATGACGCCAATTGTTTTGTTGCTGCTGGCGGCGGGCGTGGCCGGTTGGCCCTTGTCTGGAAACGAACCGTCGGATGATCTGGCGGCGGTAGCCAGGATTATTGAAGCCCGCTCAAAACGGCGCGACGGGCCGCTGAACGATGCTGATGGCGCGTCCGTTAAAAAAGCGGCGGATGACAAGCAGGATGCCATTGAAGCCACACCAGGCGACGAGAACCGATCGTCCAACGGCGACACATCGCACGATGACGACGCGGCGACAACCGGCACTGCGAAATCAACCGGCAAGGAAAGGACGGACGCAGCGGACGTAAATAACATTCAGCCGATGACTTCACCGGCAACCAGCCCGGCTGGTGAGCGACCAATGCCTGTGGCCGCCACGGCCCCCTCCAGCCAACGGCCCGTCTCCGCGGCAAATGACCCGACGGTGAAACAAACCACTGGCAAACAAACCGCTGGGGCGCCGCCGGCGGAACCCATTCCAGAAGGCCTGCTGATCGTGGGCGAACGCGGTTCGGGTCCGCGTCGTTTCGCAACGCTGGCCGAAGCCTGCGCGGCGGCGAAAAACAGCGACGTCATAGAATTGCGCTACGATGGTCCGCGCGAAGAGCCGCCGCTGAACCTGCACAACCTGCGGATCGAGATTCGTGCCGGCGTCGCGCGGCGTCCAGCGGTTGTGTTCCGCCCGAATGATACGAACCCCATCGCCACCGATCGTACGATGATTACCGTCGCCGGGGGCAACCTAAAGGTATCGGGCATCGATGTGGAGCTTGATTTATCAAGGGCCGCACCCTCCGAGAATTGGTCGTTGTTCGCTGCGGCCCAGTGCGATGGTTTACGGCTTGAGCAGTGTTCTCTCACCATCCGCAACGCCACACCGGGCGGCGGCGCCTTCCACGACAAGGTGGCCTTTTTCAACGTCGGCGGCACCTCGGCCGATCCTATGGAGTTGATGCCCAAGGGCATGCCAACGTGGTCGCCGGTGCAGATTTGGCTCAACAACTGTCTGGTGCGCGGCGAGGCCGATTTGCTGGTCGACCGCGACTTGAAGCCAGCGAGCTTTTGGTGCGGCAACGGACTGATTGCCATTAGCGAACGGTTGTTCGCGGCCGGCGCCGGCGCGGCCATGCCTCCCGAAGGCACTCGCGTGCGCATCGAGCTCGATCATGTCACGGCGCTGACACGCCAAGGGCTCTGCCGGATTGCGGCCAGCGAAGCGGCGCCGGCCATGCCGGAGGTCGAAGTGCGGTTGTCCGATTCATTGGTGCTTTCTGACGCCGCCGATCCGGCTCTGGTCGAGCACATGACCGATTCTTCCGCCAGCCGGCTGCAAACGGTGTTTCATTGGGAAGCGGTCAATTGCGTCTATGGCGGATTCAGTACCTTCTGGAAAATCGGCCTGCTTGCCGCGCGGCCCGCCGAGATCAAAAGCTATAGTGCGTGGGTGGAACTTTGGTCGGGTGAACAAGACCGCACTCGTGCCGTGCCGCTCATGTGGCGATTGTCTCCACGCCGCGGAGCTCTTAATGCCGTGAGCCTCGCCGATTTTAGCGGCGAGCTGATCTCGCAGGATCTTCCGCTCCCAGTGTCAGACGGCGCCAATGGCCGGCCGGGCGCCGACTTTGCGCTCTTGCCTGCGGAACCAAAACTAGCCGAGTAACGCTTGCCGCCGGGTGAGCAGCGCCGTTACGGTTTTGCCGCGGCGAACGAGAAACAGCGTGGCCCGCTCTTCGCCGGGGGTGCGTAGCTGCTGGCGCAGCCGCGCGGGATCGACGTCAACGCCCCGCTTTTTGATCTCCAAGTCGCCGATGCGTCGGTCGCGTAACAGCACCTTGAGCCCGCGGATATTGAAGGCCGTTTCGTCCGTGATCTCAAACCACGTCAACGCGGGGTCGGAAGTGATCGTATCGCCGGTCAAGTAAACGGCGCCGGGAGCGATCGCGGCCAGTCCCGTGGCCGCAGCCAGGCTGCCTACCAACCCGGCGGCGAGGACTGCCGCGTCAGGCTCGGCCAAATAACGGCCCAAGCGGGGCGCCACGGCCAGCTCTTCTGACGCGGCGCCGATGAAAGTGTGGTATTTCGGTGGCTGCTCTCGTCCGATCACCAGCGTGGCACGTCGCCGACCGGGGTTGTCGGCCAGGCGCCCAAACCAGGCGACCAATTGCCGGCAGACGCCCGCGCGGCTGATCCACTCGCATTCCGCGGTTTCCAGCCAATGCATGGGAAAGGTCGCCGCGGGAGCAAGCTTGATCGCGCCGGTCGGGCTGGTTGCCAAGAGCGTCTCGATGGTTCGCGGGCCCGGTGAGTAAAGTTCGGCGCGGGTGGTACGTCGGCCTCCGGATCGACGATCGGGATCGATGTGCCAACTCGGCAATGGCTGGCGGAGCATTGCCACGTCGGCCACGGCTACGAGCGCCGAAGGCGCGTTGGCCCGCGCCATCAACGCCGCGACCCGGCCAAGATCAACGCCGCAAACCGGCCCGCGACGAGCCAGCGTCAACAGGTCGCCGCCGATGCCGCAGCAGAGATCCGCGACTTCTTCTCCGGGCGCGTATCGCTGGGCCTTATAGCCGGCGACCCATTCATCGGTCGCTTGCTCCAGCCCCAAAGGCGTGAAAAACATAGAATCGGCCAGGGCGAATTTGATCCGACCGCGACGGCGCAGCTCAAGTTGCTCAAGCAGCAAATGCGCGCGATCGGCGGAAACGTGCTTGCGCAACGACGACGCTTGACGCAAGACGTCACCCTCGTGCGCGTCGCGCTGCGCCGAGCCAAGCTCCGTCAGCAACCGATCCGCGGCATCGCTCAGCAGCCAGCGGTAGTCATTGAGCGAGAATTTATTGCCGCGCATCCGGGCCTGAGTCAAGTTCACCACTCAAATCGCGACGAAAATCGCCCAACTCGCCCAACTTCGATTGCAAGCGTTCGGCCCCCTCCTCGGTGACATGCGTGCCCATCACGTCAAGCAAAAAGAGCCACTCCAAAGCCGCCAATGATTGCAAGCCCGCGTCGGTGAGCGCCGTTCGTGCCACGTAAAGCGAAGACAAATTCGGCAGCTTGGCGATCACTTTCATTCCGGCGTCTGTCACGCGAGTGCCGGAAAGGCTGAGAATTTGCAGGTTTTCCATACCCAATAGGTTGTGAAGCCCTTTGTCTGAGACGCCGGTGTTTTCCAGCAACAGTTCGTTGATTTGCTTAAGGTTTCGCAGGTGATCGAGCCCGGTGTCGGTGATCGAAGTGTTGCGTAAACTGAGGCGTCTTAGGTTGGCTAACGATCCAATCGTTTTCATGCCGGCGTCGCCGATGGCGGTGTTGCCGATTCGTAGTTCTTGCAATTGAATGAGGCCGCCCAGGTGTTTCGTTCCCTCGTCGGTGATCTGGGTGCCCGCCAAACTTAATGAGATCAGGTCGGTTTGCTTGCCGATCCAGGACATGGATTGGTCGCCGACGGGAGCCGCTCTGAGCCGTAAATCGCGGAGCTTGGT
>DASVGM010000693.1:0-8830 GCA_036379555.1 Pirellulales bacterium
TCGTCGCCTCCCGCCGCCTCGATCAGTTCACTGACCCAACTCAGCCCGCTGATCGGCGGATCGTCCCATTCCTCGAAGTAAACGCGTGGCCGGGGTCCGTCGGCAGTCCGCCGGCGAACGGCTGCGAGTTCGGTCTGCAGATCGGCGACGAGCCTCTCGGCTTCGCGTTGCCGGTCAATGACCCGGCCGATCAGACGCATCGTATCGAAAGTCTCGGCCAGGGTTCGCTGGTTCGTCACCAGCACAGGATAGCCGCGGCGGATCAGCTCGCGCGCCGCGTCGGCTTGCAAATCGGAGAAGCCCAAAATCAGATCGGGCCGTAACGAATCAAGCAGATCGTAATGGACCGTTGTAAATGTCGAAACGAACGGTTTCTGGCGCGCCTCGGGCGGAAACTGTGTGAAGCCCGACACTCCCACGATACGGTCCTGAGCGCCAAGCCGATAAAGCAGATCCACCGTTTCCGTCGTCAAGCAGGCGATGCGTTGCGGGCCGTCCGGCATGGCTAAGAACACTCCACGATGAGATCGATTCAAGTACCGCGATTTCCATTTTCGCCTCACTCTATCAGCCGGCGCGAAGTTGTCAAAACCTTGCTCATGGACGACAGCGGCCCGGCGGGAGCGTTCTCGCCGCCTTTCAAGGCAATGGCCACAGCTCTTCGTACATGCCGATCGCCTGGCGAACACCGTCGCGAACGTCGGTTCGCTCGAGGCGAGATCGATCGCGCCGGGCGATGACGCGATCCAAATAAAGCTGCCGCAACGAGCGGTCCCGCATGATGATTTCGAGAGCGTCTTGGTCGAGCTGGTTCGCGGCGATTTGCGGCATGCCGACCGACGACAGCGGCCAGGCGGCGCCGATGCGCCGCAACTCGCCGACAAGCACGTCGTTTTCCGCCACCGCGCGAGCCATCGTCGCCAACTCCGGTAAAACCCGCAGCATGAGGTCGACCGAGTAAATCACACCGGATGAATGAGGCGTCGGGCACGAAGCGCCCAGCATCTCTTTGACCGCCGGCTCATCGAGCCGGCGAAAGACCAGCGCCTGACAGCCGCGATACATCAACGCCGCCGACCAACGCGCGGCTTCTGGTATGAATGCCGGCGCGGTAAAGGCCAACTCGTCGCGCGCCCTGACGTCGAAGGCGGCGAGCAGCGCGTCCACTTCCGTCGCGGAAGTTTCCAGCGGCGTGTCCGGATCGTCGACCGGCACGCGGCCGGTTTCATAGACCGCGCGGAGAAAACATATCAGACTCAAGCGTTCGCTCCCGACAAAGAAAAGCGGCGATCCATCGCCGCACTCCAAGAGAACCGTTCAGCCCCTATTCGGTCGGCGGCGCCGTGAGCAGGAGAAAGTCGAAAAGCTCTCCTTTACGGACGCCGTCGAGGGTGATGTCCAAGGGCACGATTTGCAGGCCGGTGCGTGCTTGCGCCGGGTTGGCCGTCAGCTTGACCTTCATGGTTTGACGCGACTTGGGTTCAACGTCGCCCTCCAAAACATCGGGCTCGGCCGTGATGCCCGCGGGCAAGCGGAAACGCACGACATGATGTTGCGGCCGGTCGCGGAAATTGCGCACCGTGATGGCGACTTCCCGCGAGCCCTCTTGTGACAGATCCGCTCGATAGGGATACGCCGAAACCCAAAACGGATCGAAGCCATATTCGTAGTTCTCATCGGGGAGCAGGCTCTTATAATCGGCGATGATGCGCCGCGACCAGGCGTGATAACGCTCGATGAAGTCGGCCGGATTGGTCATGAGAACATTGTGCGCCCCCATGATGATGTCGGGGTTCAGCTTGCGCAGGTAACTGCTGCCAAACAAGTATCCTTCTTCAAAAACGGCGCTATTGCGCGCGACCACGGCCTCATGCCCGTTTTGATCAGGGTCGGAAGGGTCGCCGAACAAATTGTCGCCCGTGAAGGCGATGCGCTTCCCGTCAAGCTCCAGCCAGAGGCAGTTGCCAAACTCGGTCTGGCCGGGCATCCAGTCGATGTGCAGTTGAAAACCCTCCCAGTTGAATACCTCGCCGTCGCGCAGAGGGCGATCGACCGGCAGTCCATCGTAGGCCGGATTGTAGGAAGTGATCAGGGCGCAATAATCGTAACGCAACGGATGCTCGATTTTATCCACGATGCGGTCAAGGGTCCAAATCTTCACGCCAAAGCGGCGTTTCAATTCGGCGCCGAGCGTGAAATGGTCGCCGTGCATGTGGTTGATCCAGAGCGCATCGATTCCTTTCAGGCCGAGGTGCGTTTGCATGTCACCGATCAGTTCGTGCAACATTTGCTCGGCAAAAAGACCGCAGTCCAGCAACAGCCCGCGACCGCGATCGGAGATAATGATGGCGAAGTTCTTGCCGGCGAGCATGTCGCTGAACTTATAAAGATGGGGCGTGACTTGCACGACCCGCGGGATGGGCGTCGGCTTGATGATCGGATCGATTTTGGTTCGCCGGGTGAGGTTTTGCACAGGGTAACCGCGCAGATAATCGGGACGAAACGCGACCAGCTTTTCGTGAAAATGCCGCAGTTGAGCCGCGGCGTCTTGAATCACAGGCCCCTGCGTGGGAAACGCCCAAGCGAGTTGTTCGCCGGCCAGGCGATCGACCGAGGCGATCAGCGCGTCAAGCCCCTTGCCGAAGCCGTAGTCCCATTCGCTGTCGAACCAATTGGTCAGGCGACTGCCGTCGTGCATCACGCCGCCGGTGAAGGCGCAGGTCCGGTCCTCGTGCTTGATCAGGTACGACATGCCGCCCGGCGAGTGGCCGGGCGTCGCCAGGCAGGTGATCTGGCGGCCGTGCCATGCAAAGGTTTCTCCATCGGCGAGAAGCCGATCGAGCTGGATGCTTTCGGCCGGCGGCCGGACGTAGCTTGCGCCGTGGACGGTGTGGGGATCGCCAAGGCTGGGACGCCATTTGCGGAAGTCGCGGGGCGTTTCAAACAGGGCTTGCTCGTCTTTGGGCGCCGCGAGCTTCGTTCGCGCGCGATCGACGCGGCTGATGCCTTGGCACTGCTCGCGGTGATGGTCGGTGAAAACGATCCACTCGACTTCGCTGATTCCGATTTCGGCGAGATGGTCCAAAACGCCGCCGTCGCCGAGATTGATGAGGAGAGCCGACTTACCGTCACGGAGCACGTAGACATTGCAGGTATCGACATAGTTGAACAGATCGGGCCAGGCTTCCACGGCGACGCGCAACGTGGCGCGAGCGGGCCGCGGCGCGGTGGCGGGTTTCTCGCGGGCGCGCGCGGCGGCGGACGCAGTCAGGCACAGCAAGACCGTCAGAACACGATTCACCCACATTGCGTGATACTCCAGTTGCAGAGATTCGTGAATGGCCACGGCTATAATGATCGCCGGCTTGATTTAACACGGCGGAGCGTCGAGATATGACGGGAGTCGATCACTTCAAACGCCCCATCTTGATAAACGCAAATAAGGCTTCCCGCCGGCGGGACCATCAACTCATCGGCTGAGCCTATTTGAATTTCCTTTCCATCGACGCGAAGAGAAACGGGCCAATGGGTCGTGGCGAGCTGTCTCCGTAATTCATCCATTGTCATAAAATGATCTCACTAGGTGGGGCGTGAAAAATCAAGTCGTCGGGCCACGCCCCTCCCAACGAAGATTGCATTGATCGATCGCACGCGGGAGCTGGCCGGCGCGCGGGTTTTATTATAACATGGCTCTGACCTGCACGCTGTCGAACTGCTGCGTCTGGTGTTTCAAATCAGGGAGCAACGGCAATGTCAAAACGAAGCGAGCGTCAGGCGCAGCGAAAACGGGAAAAGGAGCTTCGGCGAAAAGAGCTTGCGCCTGCCCGAAGGCGAGCGAGGCGCGAGCGCCGCAAAAAGTATCAAATGATTTTTATCAATGGCAAGCAAAAATGGGTGCCGCGCGAGCCGACAATCGAGGGCCTGACGGTCGACGAGTTCATCGAGCAAAACGCCGATCCGATCTGGCTGCACCAGAACGAGATGTGGGAGTTGATACAGCCCTGAGACTCACTTCGAGCCGCCCACGTCCCCTTTGACAGTCGCTTCGGTTAGCCGCAACGAGACATATTGTAACAAGTCGCTCGGCGCCGCGGCGGGGTTCTGCCGGCCGGAGGTCAGTTTTGGCACCTCACTTTTCACGTAGCCGATCAACTCGTCGAGAGTCACCGAGCCGTCGCCGGAAATGTCGGCCGAACCGGACAGTCCTTCCAACAGCGTTTTGGTAAAAGCGCCGTGCCCCCAACTCGGCTTTTCTTCCGAGCGCTCGTGCCCGGCCGAGGCCGCCACGGTGAGCACCACGTCTTCGTGCAAGGCGCGAATCGCCGCCTTCAAATCGCGATCGCGCAGCGGCTGAATCGCGCCGCTGTGGCATGTGTCGAGCAACGCCAGCTTGCGGCACGGCACGTCCGCCAAAAGGTCGAAGTCGGCCCAGGAAATCGCCCGATCGTAAACGCCGCGCAGCACGTCGTCGGCCCGGATGTCCTGGCTGGCGAAATAATAGTGCCGCTCGTCCGGGTCGACAAAACCGTGCCCGGCCATGAAGATCACCAACAAATCATCGGGCCGCACGTCGGCTTTCAATTGCCGGCTGATCTCCGCGAAAGCTTTCGTCCAGTCGGTTCGTGTCACTTGTTCGTTCACTCGCAGCAGCGGCTCGGCAAAGTGGAACAGCCCCGGCGCTCGCGTGCGAAAAAGATCGACTACCGATCGGGCGTCCGCCACGGCAAAAGCAAGCGGCTGAATCGCCGGGTCAAGGTAGCGATCGACTCCCATCGCCAGCAAATACAGCCGGGGTAAGCGTTCGGGCGGTCGTTTGGCCAGCGGCCGTTCGATGAGCACGCTGCTCAGGGCGACCGTGCGAGCGGCGCTGCCCGCCACCACTTGCACCAGCACGCGCTCATCGGCCGGCAAGCCGAGCCGCCATTCATACGTGAGCCGCTTGCGCCCATCCATCTGCCGCTCTTCCACCACGCGTCGCTCGCCGGCCACCACGCCATTGGCAAACGCCTTGGCCTGAATCAACTCGCCGCCCGGAGGCACGTCGACCAGCGCGCGGAGCGTCGTCGTATTCTCAGCCAATTCATCGCCGGCCAGAGGCGTGACGATGGTGATGCGCGGCGTGGCCAAAATCTGCTGCGCCACCACCTGCTCCGGCTCGGCCGGAGGCGCGAGCATCGCCTGACGCAAGGCGCCATCCAAACTGCCGGTATCGAGCAGCCGCTGAAGCACGTCGGGCCGCTCCAGGTTTTTGTGGAATTGATCGGCGCGATAAAACTCGGGCGTCTCAAGCAAGCCGCGGTTGACCTGCCAACCAAAGAGCGTGTGGCCGTTGGCCGAAGCGTCGTAATAACCTTCCGGAGTCCAAAAAGCCCATTCGCCGTCGTTGTTGGCGAACAAATTCGCCAACGGCTGCCAGGCCGGCAGCAATTGAAACGGCGGCCGCTCGGCCCCCTCGCGGTGGAAACGAAACAGCAGCGGCGTTTGCCACGAGACCGACTGCATATCGCCCAGCACCGCGTCGGGCCGGTCTTGCGATACCTCGCGCCGGCCGTCAAACCAGGTGATGCTCGACAGTTCGTCCCCCGCGCGCACGCCTTTATAAAACAAAGGCCCCGCCGCGTCGATCGATTTGATGACCAGGCGCCCCCCTTCGACACTCAGCTCCGCGCCCCAGCGGCCCGGCGGTTCGCGGCCTTGTGGCAAAGCGGACAAACTCCAGATCCGCACGGTGCCATCCGCCGAACCGCTGGCCAGGTAGCGTCCGTCGCGCGAGGCGCTCAGCGACGTGACGTAATCGCCATGGCCGCGAAAGAACCGCCAGATGGGGCAGGCGCCCTGGTTCGCAAGCCGGCAAACATAAATGCTGTTCTGCACGTCAGTGCCGACGGCCACCGCGATGGGCTTGCCGGCGGCGTCGGGCACGAAGCAAAACGCGCGAATCTTGCCCTCAATGCCGGTTTGAACGTGTACGTAACCGCGGCGCTGGCCGCCTTGAGAAAGCTGCAACACCAGCCGGCCGTTTTGCTCACTCAACTCGGCTCGCCAATCGCCCGCGGCCGAATGCGGCGTAAGCCAATCGTCGGCGTTCAGCTCCCGCGTGCCCGAAAGCGCCAATTCGTGCGGATCAAAGCTGCGCTCCAACGGTCCATAATCATTAACCGCTCCGGGCCGAAACTGGTTGCCAAACGCCAGCCGGTGGATCGGCTCGGCTTTGGCGAAGGCCACTTTCACCACCCTCCGCACGGAGCTGCGCAGCGGCGTGTCGGTGGGAAAGCCGGCGATGGAAGCCGCCGAGATCGCATGATCTTCACCACCGCTGTAGGCGATTTGCCGCCCATCAGGGCTGACCGCGCAGGCCCGCACATGATCGCTCAACTCGCGCCGCCCGACGATCTGACCGGTCGCCGTGTCCCAGAGTTGAACTTCACTGGCCGCGCCTTTGATCGCGGCGCCAACCAGCAACCGTTTGCCATCGGGCGTGAACGCCAAGGAAAGCGCGACGTGCGACCCGGCCAGCTTGCGCGGCGCCGCGGCGGCGGCCTCCCACAGAAAAAGATTTCCGGCGAGATCGGCGGACGCCCAACGGCGGCCGTCGGCACTGGCGGCCAGCGCCGTGACCATGCCCGAGTGCGGCGTGTCGAAGGTACGCGCATTCTTACGATCGGCCAATTGAATGCGTTGCAGTCGCCAGTGTGGCTCGCGGCCGGCCGTGCCCTTGATATACACCGGCAGCAGCAGGTGTTCGCTGGCCAGCATGACCAGCGGCCGCAACTGAGGTTGGGCGGCAATGGCATCGGCCGCTGGAGCTCCATAAACCTTTTCGTCGGTATCATAAACCCGCGAGGGCTGCCACGCGCCGCGCCGCCACAAGATGCTCTTGCCTTCGGCATCGATGGAAGCCAGCCAATCGCCGTCGGCGGAAAAGCTCAGCGACATGATCGGTTGCCGATGGCCGCGCAGCAGTTTGACGAGCGCCCCTTGTCGCGGTTCGATGAGCCAGATTTCACCGCTTTCGTTCGAGGCGCCATAACCGGCCACCGCCAGCAAGCCATCGCTGGGCGCGGCGGCCAGTGCGTAAATGCCGCCGCGCAAACCGCGATTCACCGGCCAGCGCAGCGAGCGCTCCAACAATTTGCCGCGGCGCAAATCACGTACCGCGGCCCCCATATCCCAAACATGCACCGCCTTATCAAGCCCGGCGGAGTAGAGACGCTTGCCATCGGGCGCGAACGCCAGCGCGTTGACGGTGGCCGTATGGCCGCCCGCGTTCAACGTCAGCCACGGCCGCTTTTCTTCGTCTACGCGCACGCGAATCAAGTCGCGCTGCGTGGCCGCTTGTTGGGTGAGAACAACGGTGAGGATGAGTTTGCCGATGGAGCTCATGCCCGCTTGGTTCCACTCACCGCTTCCCATTGGAACTCGACTTCAGCGGAATGGACACGAAGAGCTCACTGGCGCCTTCCTTGTCGGGCGAAACCGACATGCTGAACGTGCTCTTCTGCTTGCCGTGCGGCGGCTCCTCGAGCAGAGCGCGCGTGCTGCCTTCGTCTTTCAGTTTTTCGCCCACTTCGCTGAGCAAGGCGTCGCTGAACATGCCGCGGAACTTCGCGCCGGAGGCCTGCTCGCGAATCGACTTGAGCGTTTTATGAACGCGGCCCTTGAGCTTCTGCTGAATGGCTTCTTCTTCGGACGAGAGCTTTTCGCCCGGCTGCTTGAAGACGAGCGTGGAGAGAATCTTTTTCTCGACGGGCGCCTCGGTGGCGACCACAATCAACCGCTCGTCGCCGGCCGGCGCCTCAAATTCAAAGTAGCCGTCATGGGGCAAACGCAAGGTTTGGTCGCGTTTGGCCAGGGGCGGCTTTTCTTCTTCGGCCGGCAGCAAGCAGCTTCGCGTGCCGGTGGTGCCTTCGTGAAAGATGTAAATGTACAGGTCACTGAGCGGCTCAATCTGCACGCGAATGCGATCGCCAAGCTGGAAGTTGTGGGCGTGCGGATCGACCGCCTCTTCCTTGCCGCCCTTGATGAGCAAGACCGTATATTCCAAGGCAATAACCTTGCGCAGGTCGCCCGGCAAAGCGTCTTCTTGGCCGCCCGCCTTGGATTGATCCTGCTGTTGAATATGTTTGCGAACCAGGTCGCGCACGGTCGGTTCATCGGCCCGCGCGGTCGGGCAGAGCACCGCCGAGAACGACATAAATACAACGCCCGCTATGTGCCGATTTCTTGCCAACATCGCCTTCTCCCATTAAACGCCGGTTTTTGCACGCCGCCTTCCACTTTAAAACGAACCGGCAAAGGAAGCAACGGGGTTCAGCGCGAACGGGTAGGTGTCCCAATAGCTGCGGAAGGCTTCGCGGAAGGGAAGAGGAATCGAACCCGGCGCGTAGCGGCCTTACGGGCGGTTATAAGTCGCCTGCGCCGCCACAAGGCGCGAACCCCGCGCCGAACCTTTGTGGCTGACTGACCACCGAAAAGGAACCCGAGTGGAACCGCACGCGGTCAAGAACTGTCCACATCGGGCAGCGGCAGGTTTTTGGTCAGATCGTAGAGAATGGCTTCGTAAATCCGCCGCATCGACTCACACTGAAAGTGTTGGTAATGGGAATAGGTCACGCGACCGTCTCTGTGTTCTTTCTTGAGGCAGCTTGGGCAGTGGATCTTTTCGGAAGTGAAATACTGCGTTCCGCCCACCGCCGCTTGTCCAGACGCGCGCCCCGCACTCTTCACCCGCCGCCCCGCGCCGCCTTCTCAGCGGCGCCATCACGCGGCGCCGCGGCGCAGGTCGGGCGCGCGCTCGGCGGGTTCGAGCCGGGCGATGGCTTCCTCCAAG
>DASVGM010000694.1:0-7177 GCA_036379555.1 Pirellulales bacterium
TCGCCGTCACCGGGCAAGTCGCCCGGCGCCCGGAGGGAACCGCCAACGACGAACTGCCGACGGGCGGCGTCGAGTTGCGCGTCAAACGGTTGGAAGTGCTCAACAAAAGCCTCACGCCGCCATTTCAACCGGGCGCGCAAGAATTGCCCGGCGAAGACTTGCGGCTCAAATACCGTTACCTCGATCTGCGCCGCGCGGCTCAGCAGCGCACGCTCTGGCTGCGGCACCGCATCATCAAGGCCATGCGCGACTATTTCGACGAGCACGACTTTATCGACGTGGAAACACCGATGCTCGGCCGCAGCACGCCGGAAGGCGCCCGCGACTACCTGGTGCCCAGCCGCGTTCACCCCGGCTCGTTCTATGCCTTGCCGCAGTCGCCGCAACTTTATAAACAGATTCTGATGGTGGCCGGTTACGACCGTTACGTGCAGGTCGCCCGCTGCTTTCGCGATGAAGACCTGCGAGCCGATCGCCAGCCGGAATTCACTCAGCTCGACATGGAAATGTCCTTTGTCGGCGCCGAAGACATCATCGGCATGATCGACGGACTGGTGGCGCGGCTGGCCAAGGAGGTGCTGCGGCTTGACGTACAGCTTCCTTTGCCGCGCATGACTTATGACGAGGCGATGGAGCGATTTGGGCACGACGCCCCCGACCTGCGTTTTGGCATGGAACTGACCGACGTGACCGATCTGGCGGGCGAGGCGGAGTTTCGCGTGTTTCGCGAGGCGGCCGAGTCGGGCATGCGCGTGCGCGGCATCAATGCGCGGCAGGCCGCGGCCAACTACTCGCGCAAGGGAATCGACGAACTGACCGATTTCGTCAAACAGAACTTTGGCGCCAAAGGGCTGGTGTGGTTCAAGGTGGAAGAGGGAGGCGCGCTCGCTTCGCCGACAGCCAAAAACTTCGCCCCGGAGTTGCTCAAACGCATCGGCGAAAGGTTGGAGGCCCGGCCGGGCGATTTGCTCTTGTTTGTGGCCGATACGTTTGAAACCACCTCCAAGGCGCTCTATGCGCTGCGCAAGCGTTTTGGCGAAGAGCTAAAGCTTTATCCGCCGGGCAGTATGCACTTCTCCTGGGTGGTGGAGTTTCCGATGTTCGCCTGGGACGCCGAAGAAAAGAACTGGGCGGCGATGCATCACCCTTTTACGGCTCCGCGCCCGCAAGACCTGGCGATGTTGAGCGACGATCCCGGCAAGTGTCGGGCGCAGGCTTACGATCTGGTGATCAACGGCTCGGAGGCGGGCGGCGGCACGATTCGTATTCACGACAGCCAGGTGCAGCAGCACGTTTTTTCGCTCCTGGGCATCGACGCCGCGCAGGCCAAGGAGCGTTTTGGTTTCTTGCTCGATGCCTTGCAATATGGAGCCCCGCCGCACGGCGGCATCGCTTTGGGCATCGACCGCTGGGTGATGCTCTTTGGCGGGCTGGACAACATCCGCGATTGCATCGCCTTCCCCAAAACACAAAAGGCCGCCGACCTGATGACCGAAGCGCCCAGTCAGGTGGCGCCGCGCCAGTTGCGCGACCTAAAGCTGCGCGTTGATAAATAGCCTGCTATTGAGACGTAAGCGGCCGGTGATTGACGCCTTCTTGGAGTGCGTGCGATTCATCGCCGCTTTCCGTTGTCGCGGAGCGACCTTCTTTTTATCTCGGTATGTTTTGAACCGGCCGTTCCGACCTTTACTCCGCCTTGGTGGTGCTGACGCCGCAAAGCCCGCGCCGTCAAACCTTGCGGTCGGGGAAAAGGTCGCTCCGCGACGGATGAAAGCGGCGAATCATCGCCGCACTCCAAGGCTGCCGCGGCCGTTAACGTCTGAATTGCGGATAAAAAGGCGTGAGACTTGACGCGTTTGCCCGTGCTATCGTCAAATGGAGTGCGGTGGGCAAGAGTTTGACGAGATCATGGCACGCAAACAAAAACAGAAACAGAAACAGTTTATCGACGGCATCTATAATTATTGCGATCGCTGGTGCGAGCGTTGCCCGTTCACCGAGCGCTGCCGTGTTTACGACATGGAGCGCGAGGCGATGGCCGACGAAGAATCGCGAGATCCGAACAACGCCGCCTTTTGGCAAGCGTTGGCGGGCATCCTGGCGCGAACCAAGGAGATGCTGCGCGAGGCGGCCGCCGAGCAGGGCATTGATATCGACACGCTGGACCTGACCACCGAGTCCGCCCGGCGACGCCGCGTCGAGCGGCAAGTGCGTTCCAATAAGCTCACGCGAGACAGCGAGCGTTATGCGCGGCGGGTGCAGTCGTGGTTTAAGGAGCATGAGCCGTTGCTCGACGAATGCGCGGAGTCGTTCCATTCGCGGCTGCTCATGGAACTGCCGGACGACGATCCCGAGGCCGATGCCGTGGCTCTCCACGACGCGGCGGAGGTGGTGCGCTGGTATCAATTTCAGATCACGGTAAAACTGCAACGGGCGCTCGATCAAGACGATGAAGAAGAACTCGACGACGTTTCGCGCGCCGCCGACGAGCAAGACCGCGATGGCTCGGCCAAAGTGGCGTTGATCGGCATCGACCGTTCGCTGGCGGCCTGGACGGTGCTGCGTCAATCGCTCGCCGACGAGGCCGATACCATACTTGACCTTTTATTACGACTGGCCCGGCTGCGTGAAGCCGTGGAACACGCGTTTCCCCAGGCGCGGGCTTTTGTGCGGCCGGGGTTCGACGCGCCGCTGGCCAATGATCTCCGTTGAAAAATCTCATGAATCCATTCACACCGCCCGACGCCGACCGACCCTTGGACGATCTTGACCAATGGGAGGAAGACCTGCGCCGCCGCTACCCCGCTCCCGCGATCGAGACATCGCCCTCCGGCAAAAAGCCGGCCGAGTTTCGCGACTATCGGGCCGAGGCGAAGCCGCAAGTCAAAGAGTTTTACCGGTTGCATCATCGCCGACAAACCGTTGACTTTGTGAGGGCCAAGCGTGAAGAGTACTTGCCTGGTCTGAGCGGCGACCGCTCGCCAAAGCGGCGCATGGGCATTTGGGAGGCGCTGGAATTTCTCAATACGCTCGTCGACGACAGCGATCCAGACACTTCGTTGGCGCAAATCGAGCACTGCCTGCAAACCGCCGAAGCGATTCGCCGCGACGGCCATCCACGCTGGTTTATCGTCACCGGGCTAATTCACGACCTGGGCAAAGTCCTCTGCCTCTTCGGCGAGCCGCAATGGGCCGTCGTCGGCGACACCTTTCCCGTCGGCTGCGGCTGGTCGCAAACGATCGTTTTTCCTGAGTTGCTGGCTGACAACCCGGACGCTCACGTCAGCCAATACCAGACCAGCCACGGCATTTATGAACCCGGCCGCGGACTCGACCAGGTTTTGATGACCTGGGGGCATGACGAGTATCTCTATCATGTCGTGCGCGAGCATCTGCCGCCGGAGGCGCTGTACATGATCCGTTACCATTCGTTCTATCCGGCTCATCGCGAAGGCGCCTACTCACACTTGATGAACGACGCCGATCGGGAGTATTTTCACTGGGTAAAGCGATTCAACCCCTACGATCTTTACACGAAGAGCGCCGAGCGGCCCGACGTGGAGGCGTTGCAGCCATATTATGAAGACCTCGTGGCGGAGTTTTTTCCCGGCCCGCTGAACTGGTAACGACGAGCCGGCGAAACAATGTGCGCTTCAAGGCCAAACTGACCTAAAAGGGCGAATACCATGGCAGGCCCTCTTGCTGACGGGCTTGCGAGTGCGGCGCGACGTGGCCTTGAATATCTTTAGAGGAGTTCGACTGATGCAAGAATCCGACACGTATTTGATGATTTTGGAGGAAGGGGAGGAGCGGCGCGCGAAGAAATATATTATGCTTGCCGGCGAGGAGCGGCTTGGAAAGCCTGACGACTCCGTAAAGTTGCAACTCGACGCGGCCAATGATCTTGAACGGCTTGACCGGATGATGCGCTGCGCGCTTCGAGCAGGTAGTTGGCAAGAGATTGTGGAGACGCCTTGATTCAAGCTTCGAGGAGTTCGACTGCCGCGAACTGGCGGGAAATCCTCGACGCGACCTAAGAACGTGCTCGGCTTGCGAGCGTGCCGTCCAACCGACCGCGGAGTGAACGTGAAATTATTTATTATCCAGATCATGGCTGTCTCTCTGTTTTCGACCGTATCGGGCTGCGGCGGTTCGCCGGCCTCTCAGTCCCCGCCAGAAAACGCCCCGGACTCTCGCGAGGCCTGGGACGCCATCTACATCCAAGACAGCCATGTCGGTTATTTCCATACCAAAGAACACGTCGACAGCGGCCATTCGCCGCCAATCATCAGGAGCGAAGCCGAGATGACGATGTCGATGAAGCGCGACGGGCAGCACATTTCGCTGGGAAGCAAGCGAACAAGTTCCGAAACGCTTGACGGATTGCTGGTCTCTTTTCGCGAAGAGCAACAACTCGGCCCCACGCCGGTCATCAGCACCGGCGAGGTGAAAGACGGCAAGCTCGCCATCGACACGCGCGACGGCGACAATACCACGACGCGCAGCATCGACCTGCCGGAGAATACCGGGGGGCCCTTCGCGCCCGAACACTCGCTCACACGCCGGCCGATGCGGCCGGGCGAGACGCGCGCCGTGCGATTCTTTGAACCGATGGTCGGCGCGCTGGCGACGGAAACGCTGGAGGCCATCGGCCTGGAACAAGTCGAGTTGCTCAATGGCAGCGAAAACTTGCTGCGCATCAAATCGACGTTGGCCATTGAAGGGCAGCCGCAGCCCATTCGCGGCGTGCGCTGGACCAATGAAAAGGGCGACACGCTCAAGACCGAGTCGACCACCATGCGGCAGATCACCTATCGCACCTCGAAAGACGAGGCCCTGCGCGGCGACGCCGAGGAGCCTACCTTTGACCTGATGCGGGGCACCATTGTCAAGCTTGAGCGGCCGCTGGCAGACGCGCGGCAAAAAAGCGCGATCCGCTATCGCGTGGAACTGCCCGCCGGCGACCCGGCCAAACTTTTCGCCGTCGGCCCGACGCAACAGGTGAAAGCGACCGGCCCGCACACCGCCGAAGTGACCGTCACCTCGCTTGACCCTGAGGCGCCCGCCTGCGAGGGCGCGGCGGGCGCCGCCACTGACGATGACCGCCAGCCCAGCGGCATTATTCAAAGCGACGATCCGCGCATTGTGGAAATGGCCCGTGAGGCCGCCGGCGACCGCTCGACGCCGGGCGCGGTGGCGATCGCGCTGGAAGAATACGTTGCCCACAAGATGCGGGACAAACGCAGCTACACGATCGCCTTCGCATCGGCCGCTGACGTGGCTCGCACGCTGGAAGGAGACTGCACGGAACACGCGGTATTGCTGGTAGCGCTGGCTCGTGCGGCGGGCATCCCGGCGCGCGTGGCGATTGGCCTGGTCTATTCACCCGCCGACCGGGGCTTTGCCTATCACATGTGGACGGAGATGCTGTTGAGCGGGTGTTGGGTGCCGCTCGACGCCACGTTAGGCGAGGGGCGCATTTCGGCCGATCACCTCAAGCTCGCCCATTCCAGCCTCACTGACCGCGAGGGCTTCGCCAGCTTTTTGCCGCTGGCCGAAGTCATCGGACAATTGAAGCTTGAAGTTTTGGAAGCGCGCTAGCGCCTTGTCCACGCTAAGCTTTCGGGTGCCGCGGGGCGGTCGCCGAGCGTGAGTAGGATGGGCTTCCTAGCCCGTCACCAATCGACCGTGACGGGCCAGGAGGCCCATCCTCCAGCCGCGTCGAACCCGCACAAGACAGTAGCCCGTCATGCGCACGGCCCCGGAAAACGCGTGATCTTCACAGCGGAGGGCACGGGAGTCGAACCCGCAACCCCTTGCGGGGCACCACATTTCCAGTGTGGCCGCTAGCCATTCGCTTACCCTCCGTAAATGCCGTTGTTTATTGAGTTTAGGCTAACGTCATTTACCTGTAAAGCGGTTTCACCGCTCCTCGCCAACCGCGATGGAACCTACGGCGCCGCGGCTCGCAACGCCTGGTCGAGATCATCACGCAAATCTTCAAACGCCTCCAGGCCGACGCTCAGGCGAACCAGGCCGTCGGAAATGCCGGTTCGATGCCGGGCGTCGGCGTCGTAGCTGGCGTGAGACATCGACGCCGGTTGCTCAATCAACGACTCGACCGCGCCCAAACTCACCGCCAACTGAATGATGTGCGTGCTCTCCACCAACCGCTTCGCCGGCTCAAAACCGCCGACCACCTCAAAGCTCAACATGCCGCCGAAGCCGCCTAACATCTGCCGCCGGGCAATGTCGTATCCAATATGCTCTGGCATGCCGGGATAATGCACCCGGCTCACCCGCGGGTGCGCGCTTAGCCACTCGGCCATGCGCAATGCCGTGGCCGACTGCTCGCGAACACGCAGCTCCAGCGTCTTCAGGCCGCGCGAGCAGAGAAACGAATCGAACGGTCCCATGACCGCTCCCGTGGCGTTCTGAATGAAATACAGCCGGTCGAACAAGGCTCGATCGCGAACGACAATCGCTCCGCCCAGCACGTCGCTGTGTCCGCCGATGTACTTGGTGGCCGAATGCATCGCAATGTCGGCGCCCAGTTCCAGCGGGCGAGTGAGCGCCGGCGAAGCCAGCGTGTTATCGACGCCCAGCAGCACGCCGCGGCGCCGCGCCAGGTCGGCGCAGGCCGCGATGTCGGTGATCGACATCAACGGGTTGCCCGGACTTTCAATCCATAAGAGTTTCGTGCGCGGCGTGATGGCGGCCTCGATGTTCGCCACGTCGGTGGAATCGACCAGCGCCGCGCTGATGCCGCCGCGCTGAATGATCTTGTGCAGCAGCCGGTAGGTGCCGCCATAAATATCGGCGCCGGCCACGATGTGGTCGCCGGTCTCCAACAGCATGGTCACGCAATGAATGGCGGCCATGCCGGACGCGAAGGCCAACGCCCCGACGCCGCTTTCCAGGCTGGCCAGGGTCGTCTCAAACGCCTTTCGCGTCGGATTGCCGCTGCGCGCATAATCGAACTCGACCGCGGCGCCAGCGCCGGGCTGCACGAACGTGCTCGCCACGTGAATCGGCGACACCACGGCCCCGGTGGTTGCGTCGGCGGATTGGCCCGAATGAATGGCGCGAGTACGAAATTGCATGATGTTCTTTGTACCAAGTTGCAAACGGCTTGCCCAATCATAAAAGTCTCACGTCCGACGCTCAAGTGTGCCGA